>NZ_LKBH01000184.1:0-8845 GCF_001402935.1 Acidiplasma cupricumulans
TAAATGTTTCCAATATTAATTAATTATGCCATAACCCTTAATTCAGGGATTTTAAAATTGTAATTATTTTTTATTGAAAAATTCATTAATTTTTTTTCTTGTCTCTCCAGACGAAAATAGGAGGCCAAATAATGATGCCTCGTAATCCATGTCAATGTTAATTGAATTCATAAATGATTTATTTACAGCCCTTTTTGCAAATATAACAGTTTCTATAGGTTTTTTGGCAATCATGCTGGCAATCCTTAACGCCTCATTGTGTGGATCATCTGATATAATGTCAACAAGGCCAAAATTATAAGCTGTCTGTGCATCTATTTTCTCTCCGGTCAGTATCATGTAAAGTGCCCGGTTTCTGCCTATGACATGGGGAAGTATTACATTGCCACCGGCACCTGCGTTTACACCGATGTTTATTTCAGGCTGGCCCAGCTGGGCATTTTTACTGCACACCCTTATATCAGTGGATAATGAAAGTTCAAGGCCGCCACCAAGCACATAGCCATTTAAAACAGATATAACAGGAACATTATAATCTCTAAAATAAAATGCAAGTTCGTTTAATTTTCTATGGAAGGAATATGCATCAATTGGGTTTAAATCCCTGAACTGTTTTATATCTGCACCAGCTGAAAAATTCCTTTTACCCTCAATTATAACACACCTTGCGGTATCCTTTACCTCCTCCATGGCATTTTTTATATCATTGACCATGTCCAAGGTAAGGGTATTAAGCTTTTCCTCACGTTTAAAATAAATTATGGAAACATCGCCTGATACCAAATCTATGTTGTTATACATGAATATTTATAGCAAGAGTTACTTATATATTTTTTTATCAGGTCAATAAAAATGCATATTAACCAGATATTAATAATCGCATGTGGATTGCAGTAAAACGGCTATTGTATGTGCATCAATAAGCGGTATTAGGGTTGCAGATATAATTAATAATCACATGCATGCTAACGTTTATGTTCCATGCAGGTTAAAATATCCTGGGGATTTTCATTGTTATGATGATATTAAAAAGGAAATAAAATCCATATTCAATAATTATGATTGCATTATTATGGTTATGGCACTTGGTGCTGCCATAAGAATTATTGCGCCATTTTTAAGGAGTAAGTTTAACGATCCAAGAATCATATCTGTGGATGATAATGGAAAATTTTCAATCAGCATGATATCCGGACATCGCGGAGCAAATGACCTTGCATTATATGTTTCCGGCCTGCTTGGAGGTGAGGCAGTAATTACAACAGCATCAGAGATTTCCGGTGTAATGTCTCCGGAGGTTATTGCATATAAATACGGAATGAAAATAATGAATAAATCAAGAATTAAATATGTAACCTCTGAAATAATAAATAATGGCGGTTTTAGGCTAATAAACAGAACAGGCATCCATATAAACATTTCTGGGTCTGGGGGGAAAAATTACGGGATTATAATCACATATATTAAGGAGAAAAGCACAAATTTTGTCGTTATGGTTCCAAAAGTTCTTGTAATAGGAATAGGCTTCTCAACGTATGCAAATTTTAATTCACTTAAGGACCATATTAAATTTGTTTTTAAGCAAAAAGGATTTTATATTTCATCGGTTTATGCCATTGCAACAATAGATATAAAGTCAGATAACGATGATATTAAAAAAATTGCAAAATGGCTTAATGCCAGAATTTTCTTCTTTGATAATAATACATTAAATAAATATTCTTCCTACAGGTCTGAAACAGTTTATAAGTATACCGGTGCCTATTCTGTTGCCAATGCCGCCGCAAGGGTGGCATCAAATAATGGCAATGAGATTATACGTGCAGAAAAGTTTAAGGATGCTGTAATATCGGTGTTTGAATATGAAAATAAATAGCATTATTGTGGCTGCACCATCCAGTGGGTCTGGTAAAACAACCGTTTCAATGGGATTAATATACGCACTTAAAAAACTGGGATACAGCGTAAAGGCATTTAAAATTGGCCCGGATTATATTGATTCCGGATATCAGTCATTTGTTTCAGGAAATCCATCAGATAATCTGGATTCATGGATGGGATCAAGATCCATTGTAAGGGACATTTTTTTCAGGAAATCACAGGGTTATGATATTTCCATAATAGAGGGTGTCATGGGGCTCTATGATGGCAAGGATTATAATTCAATACGTGGCAGCACAGCCGAAATAGCTTCAATACTAAAAATTCCTGTTATTATTGTTATAGATATATCATCAATGGCCAGAACTGCAGCGTCAATCATAAACGGACTTAAATCCCAGGCCAGGGGTTTCAGGATAGCCGGGGTAATCTTAAACAGGGCGGGAAGTGATTATCACTGCTTAATTGTTAAAAAGGCAATAGAGTCATTATCAAATGTAAAGGTTCTTGGATGTATTAAAAAAAATAATGATTTAAGTTTAAGTTCAAGGCATCTGGGGCTTATTCCATATATAGAGGGTTACAGGAATAAGGATTATCTGGAATCACTTGGCAATGAAATTATAAAATCTGTGGATTTAAATTCTGTTCTTTCAATATCTAAAAAATCTCATTCAGGTAATTATAATGTAAAAGAAAGAAAGAACAGAAATATTAAAGTCTCCATAGGCGTGGCATATGACCGCGCGTTTAATTTTTATTATGATGAAAATCTAAAACTGCTTGAGCATTATGGTGCAGAAATAAAATATTTTAGCCCCATGGAGTCAGAAAATATCCCAGACGTGGATGGTATTTACATAGGCGGTGGATTTCCTGAGGTTTATGCCAGCGATCTGGAAAAAAATAAAACTGTATTAAAGGAAATTAAAAAGCTTGGTAATGATGGCATGCCAATTTTTGCAGAATGTGGCGGCTACATGTATTTATCAAAGTCAATAGAATATAATAATCAGAGGCATTTCATGGCCGGCATAATAGACTCTGATATTTATATGGATAAACTTGTTCTTGGATACCGCACTGTTGAATCATTATCGGACAACATACTCTTTAAAAAGGGTTATAAAATACGGGGTCATGAATTCCACTATTCAAAAATAAAATACAATGTGGAAAATAATTATGCCTATAATACCAGTTCAGGTCCGGATGGCTTTTATACCGAAAATATTCTGGCAGGATATTCACACCTTTACTTCCCGTCAAATAAAAAAATTCCTGAAAGATTTGTATCATCGTGCCATAAATATCATAAAAGGTAATAAGATCAGGACATTACCTGATCTATTGTAAGCATGTTAATTTGAATGTCCGTATTTAATTCCTTAAGCAGATTCCCTGTAAGTATGCCCACAACAGTATCTGATGCGTCAAGAACTCCCTTTTCCCGAAGTTTTTTAACACCTGCAAGTGATGTTGCCGATGCTGATTCGCAGCCAATACCCGCACGGTCTATAATTTTCTTTGCCTCAAGTATTTCAGCATCGCTTACCCTTTCAACAATGCCATGTGAGAATTCTATGGACCTTTTTGCCTTAATATAATTCACCGGATTTCCTATTTTTATGGCACTTGCAACCGTTTCCGCCCTTACGGGGTGAAGTGTTTCCTCATGGTTGTTTATATAATTATAGAATGGGCTTGCCCCCTCGGCCTGCACCGCTATAAGCCTTGGAACATAATCTATCATACCCATTTCCTTCATTTCTATGAGTGCCTTCCCAAATGCTGATGTGTTCCCAAGATTTCCTGCAGGAAATGATATAAAATCAGGCCTCATTTTTTCCATTATTTCATATATGATTGTCTTCTGGCCCTCAATTCTCCATGGATTAAGGGAGTTCAAAACATAAAAATCAGATCTTTTTTTTAGTGTTTCCCGGAGGTTTGACATGGCGGTATCAAAATCACCATCTATATTTACTATATTTGCCCCATATGAATATGCCTGAAGCAGCTTATTTTTTGATATCTTTTTGCTTGGTATAAACACATAGCTGTCTATTCCGGCATATGCACTGTAGCTTGCTGCAGATGCGGATGTATTGCCTGTTGAGGCGCATAATGTTTTTTTAAAGCCCTGCCTTATTGCCTCAGAAACTGCAACTGTCATACCACGATCCTTAAATGAACCTGTTGGATTTTCACCCTCATGTTTCATATAAATATTTTTAATTCCCGAGTATTCGGATAATTTCGGATGGTGATAAATATTTGTATCACCCTCCATTTTTGTAATAATCTGATTATTATTAAGGACAGGGTGAACAATTTCCTTATATCTCCAGACACCCTTCATTGATGTTTTTTTAAAATTTGCAATATCCTTCTGGATAACATCGAGTATGTTACCGCACCTATCACAAACATAGCTGTTCCTTTCAATTTGATACTCACTGCCGCAAACAGGGCATTTTAATATAGAATATGGCATCTAAGGGTTAATATTTATAAATATAAAATAGTTTTGCATTGCTATTAATATATCTATTTAAATGCTTAAAATATTCAAATTTAAACGGGCCAGAATACCCTTGCAAGTTCAACTATAACTGCCATGGCAATTGCTATGTATATTATAAGCTTTGGATCAAGGGCTGGACCCTTAATCTCCTCCTCATTAAAGTAACGTATTAAACCTGCCCCAGACTGAAAATTTTCATTCTGGTTATCCTTAGCCATAGTTTTATAAGTAATTGATGGGATTTAAATTTTTCTAATTTAATTTTTAGTGTTTCAAAAATTCCTTGAAATTACCTCGGGTGGACCTGCAACTTTTAGAAACACGGGTTTTGCATTAAAGTTTTTCGCCTCATCAGCCACCTTATTCATATTTTTCTTTTCAACAGCCACAAATACATTGGTACCACCGGTTACTATATATGCGTTCCAGAAGTTATTCTTCAGCTCCTTTACACGTTCAATGAAATTTTTCATTTCCCCTGTTATAATATGGACACCAACATCGTTTAAAAGTCTGTGGTAATCATCAGTATCATTCTCTGCCAGTTCAAAGATCTTTTTTATATTCCTTTCCTGAGCCAATTTCTCAAGTTCCTTTGCCTTTTTTTCAGAATTTTTTACCCTCTCCGGGTATTCTGGATGTTTAATTATATTTTTATGTATAACATCCGACGGTTGCCTATTATCACTGAAGTGGCATCCCACAATAACATAATCATCAAATGCATCTGCATCCAGAATATGGTCTGTGAGTGATTCCTTTCCATTTGCATGATTAATTGTTAATCCTCCATATAGGCTTCTGCCTGCACTTTCTGATATTTTTTGCAGATCATTTTCGAATGTAAATATGTTTATATTGTATTCAAAAATGGATTCTATGCATATACCTATGGCCGCAGCGCCGGCATCCGAACTCCCACTGAGAACATTAACATTCTCTGATATAAATGATATATTCATATCATCATCCTCACCGGCACGCATTAAAATCTCATGTTTGTACTTATCTATTACCCTAAATGGTGATCTTTCAGAATTCACATCAATATCCTTGCCATTTACGATTCCCTTTTTATTTTTTGATATATATAAATCAGTTTTAACATATATTTCATTATTTAGGCCTGTATAGGCTATTCCGGCTGTAGTATGCAATGGCAGTCTGTTTATTTCATCTGAAACGCCACCCAGAAGTATTATGCCTATTGTTGGATATGCCCTTGCCTCAACATATTTTGTATCCATGCGACCTAATTATCTTCAAATTTAAAGTATTTTCGTAATATATTTTTAAACTTTATTTAAATCAGCTTTTCGTCGAAATTATTACCGATACTATAATTAATGCGAAGCCAAGATACTGAACAGGTTTTAAAAAAATATTTAAAAACGTTGACGACGTAATGGCTGCCATAAACGGTTCCATTGTGGCCGCAATGGATGTTTTTGTGGAGCTTACTTTTTCCCTGGATGAAATTACCAGCCAGAAAGAAAGTGCAGTGCCAATAATCCCAATAAAGAGAATAAGTGAAATAACCCCAATAAATTCCGCTTTTATATACGAATCGAACAAATACATTTTATTTAATGAAAATGGAAGCGTCACTATTCCACCAATTAAAAGTGCATAGCCTATTGATGAGCTGCTACCATTTTTTGAGATTACATTACCGGACATTATTATGTATGCTGCAGCAGTTACAGCTGAGATCATTCCAAAAATAATACCGTAAATATTAATTAAAATATTTTTATCGCTAAATGGAAAACCAGAAATAAGTTCAATTAAACCAAATATTGCAAAGGCCGTCGAAATAATTATATATCTATCAACCCGAATAATTTTTTTAAAAATTTCATAAATGAAAATAATTGGCAGAAAAAGGTACTGTATAAGCGTTGCTGTTGCTGCATTTGTATATTTTATTGTTTCAATATATGAAATCTGTACGGGCATAAGACCGGCGAAGGTAAATACCAGAAAATTTTTTACATCCTTCCTTGGTATCCCTGCCCTGAATATTATTATAATAAAAATGCCACCTATTAACATGCGTAGCGATGACAGTAATATGGCGCTGAAATGGTACCTTATGAATAATGCAGATGAGGCCGTGCCCGAGAATCCCCAGAAAGAGGATCCAACCAATGCGTAAAGAAACCATTTCCCAGTTTTGCTGGACATACCGGTCAATTTCAACAATATATAAAAACTATTATTATGTCCATGTTCATTATTTTTTTAATATTTACAGAAATTATTATAATTTTTAAAACAAATATTTATATAAAGATATAAGTTTTATATTTATGGGAAAACTTTTGGGCTTAATCGCCGGTGGTATCGGTGTGGTCATGCTTTCATATTATATGGTATCACCGCTTTACTCACCACTGATAAACCTTCTTGGTCCATATCTTGGATATGGTCTCCCACTATTATTGGGCATCATTGGTCTCCTCGCAGGAAATCCCATACATTATTATGCAATAATGATAAGCTGGATTATAATAGGCATTATTGTTGGAATCAGCACAAGAAAAGGGCTCAGGGCCATGGGCACATCCATTTTATTGTATTCTTTAACATTTTCCTTTATGATCCTTGTGCTTATATCAGTTCTTGACATAACATCATATACCTCTGCAATTCCTGATATAACAGGCAGGGTGGAGAGAATATTATCCATATTACCAAATATGATTCCATACAATGTTAATTTAATAGATATAAAGAATGAACCACTAATTTCAACAATTTACAGCATAATTATTGCAGCAATAGGAAAAAATAATGCTGTGGCTTTAAATCCAGAAACAAGCATTTATGGTTCCTCAGGCATTTTTAACTACTCACTTGTATATCCTATTATAATTAATATTATAGAGAACCTGGCAATTGTTATTCTGGTTTCAGGTGTTATCGCCTCACTGTTTAAAAAAAGGCATAAAGGGATGGCCAGGGCTGAGGCCATAATTGTTGTAATTATAACATTAATTGTTATCTCATCATTTTTTGTAATTCCTGCCGGTATAAACCATGCAAATACAGAGGCAAATTCGGCTAATAATCTAAATAATGTGGGTATTCAGGCATCTATTAACATTATTACAGAGAATGGATCATTAATAAACACGGTGATTCTTGCCCAGAACAGTACTAATATTAATTCAAATATTATTCTTGCAGCATCCATATTAAGCAATAATCTTACATACATCTCAAATTCTATAGTACATCTGCCAATATCAGGGAACCTTAAAAAATTATTATCAATGGTACCATCAGGGCTTTTTGTTGTTGTTTCCAAAAATAATTATACTTTAGGCTCTGATGGAACCTCAGGGATCCTAAAAAACTCTGGAATTATCAATCCGCAGTTACTGCTTGCATACAATTATTCAAAATATAAATTATATGTTTATGGTCAGGATATCAATGAATCAAAATATATTAAAAATGTTATTAATAACTACAATTCTAATTTATCAATGTATAATATAATAAAAAAATATGATTCAGAAAATTTCAGGTCATCAGCCTTGATATATGGTTATGGCAATTATTCCCTACTTTTGGGTGGGAATAAAACCAGTGATAATGAAAGGTTTTTGGCCGGACTATTTGAAAATCCCAGTGTATTCCATTCCTCCGGTAAATATCATAAAATAAATATGTCAGATATAATTGGTTATAATTCCACAATTAATTTTAATGGGACTGTATCTGCCATTGGTGTAATTTATCCAGATTCCAGTAATAGTAAAACATCAATAAACTCAATTTTTTATTCAAATAATAAAAATTTTGTTTCTATTCTCAATGAAAGTACAAATACAACATATTATAATACGCAAAATTTTAATCCTGACCAGAGTAATATTTCCTTCAATTATACCTTTCCTGCATACCTGTATTTTAACGTTAAAATCAGTGAGAATAATCATGTGGCCACAGTAATTAATGAGGTTCAAAACCGGGATAACTCGACATTATATTATCTTAATATATCCGAGGATTACTTTATTGAAAATTATGAAAAAACCGGATCATTATCATTAATTTCTGGAAATTCTGATATACATAATATTACACTAAAACCTGGTGAATACTATAATTTTACATATAAGATTAAATTAAATGGGCCTGGAGAATTTGTAATTCCCTATGCCAATATATCATATAATATGGATAACAAATCATTTAATCTTCATTCACAGGAATACCTTATTAAAAGCCCAAATGAAAAATTAATAACTGTTTATAACTCTGCGCTTGGATCATTTTTTAAAATTCTGGGCATTAACATTCTGGCAGAATCAATATTTGCAAATATTACAATCTTCGATTTAATAATCCTTTTGATATTAATTCTTGCCATATTTATTGAAATCAAAAAGAGAAACAGATAATAAAATAATTTTTCTTTAATTA
>NZ_LKBH01000185.1:0-8416 GCF_001402935.1 Acidiplasma cupricumulans
AATTTATTATATGTGTTAATCATTGTCATTTTTACACACATATTAATAGAAATTATTATATGCGTATAACATATAATAGATTATGTTTGAGGCATCCAGATCATATTTTTTGAAAACAGATCATATACTGGTACCTATGTTTAGGGGTATAAATTCCATTAAGGCGCTTAAGATGTCATATGATATTGCTGAGTATAATAACTCTGAGATTACAGCAATAACAGTAAGGGAAAAAAATGATAGCATAGAATGGTCAAACAGTGTTACACTTGTAACAAATGCATATAAGGATGGAAAAAGGCGCGGCCTGAAGGTAATACCAAAAATAACCACAAGCGATAATGTAAGGTCCGGGCTATTAAAGGAGGCATCATCGCATTATTATGACATGCTTTTAATGGCCACACATAAAAGGGCAATGCTTTCAGGTTCTATTTTTGGGTCCATTGGTGATTACATACTTAAAAACATAGATATACCGGTGGCACTGCTAAGCATAAGCGAGCGTGAATACCCGTATAAAAAAATACTTTTGCCTGTTGCAGAGTCCATAAACACCCGGGCTGCAGTGTATTTTGGTATTGAGCTTGCAAAGATTAACCATGCAAAAATAATTATTTTTGATTTAAGAAAATACGATAAAAGGAGAACACATGGATTTAAAAACCTCTTTGATGGCATAGGAGATATAGCAAAAAATGGTATAGATATTAAAATAGAAAAATCGGGAGAAAAATCTGGAATAAAAACAGAGATAGATTCGATTATACTTAACGAGGACCCTGACTGCGTTGTTATTGGCGCAAGGTCACCGGCAAATGAGAGAATAAGAATAAATTCTGATATAAAGTATATATCAAAGGATCAGAGGGTTGATACATTATTAATAAAAAAATAATCAATGAACATCCACATAAATATTGTTCTGTTTCAGGTAATTTAGTATCTGCATGTTGAGCTGCACAACGTTTACATAGTATGTTCCAAATACCGGGAAGTTCCTCTGCTTATCCTTATTTATTATGCCATTTAGGAATGATTCTATTGAAGAAATACTTAAATTGCCACCGCTTAAATTGCTGATGCTGACCGCAATTCTGTGAACCTGAAGCGTTGCACCCTTTAATGGAATTGCATAGCCAACACCGGATCCGGAATATGTGATCATGGCATAAGGTATCTGTGATGCATTGACATGGTTTCTTTCCTCAAATTCCTTTAGATATTTTTCACTTAATTCAAGTGTTGTTTTATTGCTTAATGATGTTGAGTACGATCCGCTGGATGAAATGTTATCATTCACTGCAGATGGCCTTGGCTGGAAGAAATATGACTCATTGAATGCCTCTGTCAAAAGATATGAATCAACTATTTTTCCATCGTATTTCACTGGATGCCCATTTGAATAGTATGGAAGTGTGCTTTCCGTTATTAATGATGTTACCGCCGGGAATGCAAAACCGGCCACAAACATTATTAATATGGCAAGCGCAAATGCCTTTATAATTCTTAATTTTACCATGCTATGCCTCCTAAACTTAACAATAAATAAATTATGTATATAACAATAAAGGGAAAGACAATGCCACCAAAGCCGTATATTATTATGTTTCTTTTCAGCAGGTCTGATGCACTTGATGGCGAATACTTAACACCCCTTAATGCAAGTGGAACCAGTATTACAATGATTATTGTGTTGAATATAAGCGCCGCTGTAATGGCCCTGAGCGGGTCTGTAAGGTCAAGTATGTTCAGGAATCCAAGCTCAGGAAACATGTAAAACATTGCAGGTATTATTACAAAGTATTTTGATATGTCATTGGCAATGCTGAATGTTGTAAGTGATCCCCTTGTAATTAAAATCTGCTTTCCAAGGAAGATTACATCAATAAGTTTTGTTGGCGTGGAGTCCAGATCTATCATGTTTGCAGCATCCTTTGCAGCCTGTGTGCCGGTATTCATGGCCATGGCAACATCTGCCTTTGACAGGGCCGGTGCATCGTTTGTCCCATCACCTATCATTGCCACCATTCTTTCCCTTTCCTTTTCCATGACAACCCTGTTGTACTTATCCTGCGGCTTGCTGTTGGCAATAAAATCGTCTATACCGGCCTCACGTGCAAAATATGCAGCTGTAACCTCATCATCACCGGTGAGCATCACTGTTTCAATGTTCATTTTATGAAGGTCGTTTATTCTATCCTTAATTCCTGGTTTTAATATATCATTTAATTCTATAACGCCAAGGAATTTTCCATCGGATGCCACGGGAATGGCGGTGCCACCCTTTAATGATATCTGTTTGCATATTCCATTTATGTACTGATCCTGCAGATTGAGTTTTTCTGATAATGACCTTAAGGAGCCTTTATAGATGTAATGATCACCCTTCCTTATGCCGCTGAAACCGGTCTCTGATGAAAATGGTATGAATTCATAATCCTTAATTTCATCATCATTAACATCTATATTTTCTGATCTTGCCAGCCTGACTATTGATATCCCCTCTATTGTCTCATCATTTAATGACGACATCAGTGCTGCCCGGGCAACATCCCTCTCATCAACGTTCATATTTGGATAAAACTTTACAGCCTCCCTCTCACCCATTGTAATGGTTCCGGTCTTATCAAGTATTATTGTGTCAATATCCCCTGCATTTTCCACCGCCTTTCCACTCTTCGCTATAATATTGTACTGTGACACCTTGTTTATTGCAGCTATGCCTATTGCAGGAAGCAGGCCGCCTATGGTTGTTGGTATTAATGCTATTAATAAAACTATTAAAATATCAATGTTTGGCCTCACACCACTGTAATTTGATATTGAAAATATTGATGCAACAACTATTAGGAATATTAATGTAACCCCGGATAAAAATATGGATAATGCTATTTCATTTGGTGTTCTCTCCCTTACAGAATTCTTTACCATATTTATCATGCTGTCTATAAATGATTCCCCGGGATTTACATTGACCCTAACCGTGATTTCATCTGTTACAAGCATTGTTGAACCTGTGACAGAGTCACCCACAAGTTTAAGGACCGGTCTGGATTCACCGGTTATATTTGACTCATTAACATATCCTGAGCCCTTTATTACCTCACCATCGGCCGGAATAATTTCATTCTTTCTTACTAAAACTATATCGCCCTTTCTTAATTTATCGGATTCAACAATCTCTATTTTTCCATCCTTGAGTAAATTTGCCTTTGTGGAAACTTTCATTTTTTCAAGTGATTCTGTTATGGCCTTGCTCTGGCTTTCAGATAATGACGTGCTTAAATTTGAGAAGAACACTGTTAAAAATAATAAGACCGTGACAGAAATATAAAAGTCCATGTATACACCTGATGATGGCACATTAAACGATGATGGAAATGCTGCTATAAATATTGATAGCACAAAGGCTATTTCTGTTATAAACATTACAGGGTTCTTAATTTCATTACGTGGGTCAAAACCCTTAAGTGAATTTATTACAATTTCCCTAATGTTCATGGAATCACCAGAAAGTTAAAATCCCTTGCCCAGTCATACAATGTTCCAAGTGAGAAGACAGGTATGTATGACAGCAGGCCAACCATTATAATTACAGCAAGAAGCATGAATCCAAATGAGAATGATCCGGTATCTATTGTTGATTTTTCATATATCATCTTGGGCTTCTTAAATGCAAACTGCTGTGCCAGCAGCAGCTGTATGCCCATTATTAAATACCTTCCAAGGAGCATTATTAAGGAATCAAGGTAATTAAAATATGGCGAGTTTGTAAGAAATCCACCCGCCTCTGAACCGTTATTTGATGCTGAGCTTGAAAACTCATACAATAGATCTGAAATATTTGATGAAAATCCATTGTAAAATGTGTGCATTACCGCTGGAATAATTAATGTAATTCCAAGTGGTATTAAAATTATAAGCGGATGTGTTATCAGTGACAATGTTGAATACTTCATCTCCTTTGAACCTATTCTTATGTTCATTAATTCCGGAAGCTTTCCAACCATTAAGGATGTGATAAACACTGTGAATATTATGTATGTAAATATATTGATAATTCCGGTGCCAATACCGCCCAGTGGATCATTTAAAACAAGGTTTGTTAGCAATGACATAAGGCCTATTGGGGTGTAGTCTATAATTCCTCCTGTGGAGGCACCCGTGGATGTAAATACAGCGCCGACCTGAAAAACAGTTGATTCTGAGAGCCCAAGGTACACATCCTTTCCTGCCATGTTTCCGGTATACAGTGCAAGTGCTGACTGTGCCGGTATTCCCGTGTATTCTGCAATAAATGCAACAACGGATGTAAAAACAAATATAAATGTTAAAACACCAATGACCATGTTTCCAAATCTCTTATCAAAAATCAATCTTAATGAAAATACCGAACCAAGTGGAACAAGCATGAACGAAACATACTCAACTATGTTTGTAAACCAGTTTGGATTTCCAAGGGGATATGCGGCATTTGCACCGTAAAAGCCACCGCCATTGGTTCCAACACCCTTAATTGAAACCAGGGTTGCCACAGGGCCAAGTGGAAGCCTGACCGCAGAGTTGCTTCCAATTGGAAGTACATTTATATAACTGCTCAGGGTTTCAGGCACACCGGAAAGTACAAGAATAACAGTAAAAAGAATGGTCAGCGGGAATATTACATAAAATATGGATATCAAAAAATCATGATAAAAATTTCCCAGCTTTCCATTGTCGTTTAATATTGCACGTATAAATGCCATGGATGCTGCAAAACCGGTTCCTGCAGATAAAAACATCAATCCGGTTATTACAAATGTCCATGAAAGTATGCTCAGATCAAATGGATTTGAAAAATGCTCAAGATTTGTATTTGTTAGAAAGCTGACAACTGTATTAACAATTAGTGATAGTGTCATGTGATTATTTGCATGTGAATATGGTAAATAATTCTGAAAATAAATAAAGATTATGCCAATGAGACCTGCAAAAAAATTAAAGATAAGAAGATTTAAAAAGTATTCCTTAAAATCCATCTGCCTGTTCTTATCCTCTTTTAAAAATCGCTCAAAAAAATTTACAATTCTCCCGGATACCGGATAAATCCATGTTTTTTCCTCCTGATCAAGATAAATTTTCCTGATAAACCCCGAAATCAGGTAGCCAAAAAACAGGGCGATAATTATATAAAAAAACACAATTAAAAGCCCAGAAATTTCCCTGTTACTGTCTATTAATGAGTATATACTGATCATAGCCTCTCAGCCTCTAATATTGAGATTATAAGGTATACTGCAACCAATAAAAGAAGTACACCAACTATTATATACGATACCAGCATGAGTATTGTTTAATATCATCCATATATTTATATTTAATCACATTTTTATATATTGTAATAATCACAAATAATGCTAGAATCATGCAAGGAAAATGTTGTAAATGCATGCAAAAGAATGTATGCCAGCGGCTTTACCGTTGGATCCTGGGGGAATATAAGCATGCGTTCTGGTAATTATATATGCATTACCCCTAGTGGATCAAATTATTCAAAATTAAGGCCTGAAGATATAGTTGTAACAGACATAAATGGGAAAAAAATAGAGGGTACACTTGAACCATCAAGTGAAAGGCTCATGCATTATGAAATATATAAGAAAAGGCCGGATGTTAATTTTATAATACATACACATGCCGTATACTCAAGCATATTTTCAGTAATAAACATGGAAATCCCGGCAATTACTGAGGACGTTGCAATGATACTCGGGAAATCGGTAAAAATAGCAAGGTATGCATTAACCGGAACAGAGGAGCTTGCACAGAACGTTGTCAATGCACTTGGCAGTAATAATGCGGCAATAATGGCAAACCATGGTGCGGTTTCAGTTGGCCAGGATATGGAAAGGGCAATGGCCGCCTCAGAGGTTTTAGAAAAAACTGCAAGAATTATGTCCTATGCTATTATGTATGGAAAATACACAACAATACCGGATGAGGATATAAAAATATTAATGGAAAAGTCTGGAAATTATCTTAAACAATGGAAAAACTGGGAATAACCATAAAAAGAGAATGTATCCTGAATTATAATGGTGCCTGATAAATAATCATTTTTTAGTTTTATTCTGGATATTAAATGCATGTATTTTTAGTTGTGATTCAGGGATTTTGCCATGTAAGGGCCAAGCCTTTCATAACCAAGCTTCCTGAAGTAGTTTCTGACACCAATTCCGCTTATTACAAGTATGCGTTTTTTGTCATATTCCTCAAGTGTTATTCTCTCGGCCTCCCTGATTAGCCTCTGGCCAAAACCATGATGCTGCCAGTTTGTTTCTATTTCAGAACCTATTGGCACCACATCACCAAGAACCTTTATTTCTCTTATGATGGACGATCCCAGAACCTCCTTTCTATGTGCCATTTCAGAGGGGATCCTGAGCCTTAAATATCCAATAATCTCATTTCTGGAGTTTTCAAATGATAAAAATATTTCATCCCCGCCGGCTGCGATATAATTCCTTCTGATAAGTTTGTAATCGCCATCAAATTTTTCTCCTGTTATTCCTACCTCCCTGCTTCTTATCTCCATTGTCCTTATTCCAAGGCTTTTAAGGTTTTCATTTACAAGATTGTGAAGGTCGCTTCTCTTAACGCCGGCCTCTATAAAATGCACCGGTATATCCCTCTGCATTCTCATGACCCTTACCCATGGTGGCATGTTTTTCATAAAGTATGATATTACCTGCACAGCCCTTTCTGTATCATATGGTGTATATTTTCCCTCCCTCCAGAGTCTGTATACTGATGTATTTTTAACCACAAGCGTAGGATATATCTTAAGCATGTCAGGCATGTAATCTGGTGATGACATCATCAGGTCAAAACTTTTTATATCATCCTTATAATCCGCCCCGTACATGCCCGGCATAAGATGGTATAAAACCTTAAGACCGGCATCCCTTGCAAGCTGGGTTGACCTTATGATTTCTGCTATACCATGCCCCCTTAAATTATCCCTTAAAATCTTATCATTTAAAATCTGAACCCCAAGCTCAACCTTTGTTGTACCATATGACAGTGCAAGGTCTATTTCCTTTTCATAAAACCAGTCCGGTTTTGTTTCTATTGTTAATCCTATGCATCTCCTTGATGCTGTTTCATTTTCTAAAATGGATTCCTCAAGTGTATTTGATATTTTTTTATTCATGCCATCAAGGCAACCCTTGACAAAGTTTTTCTGGTATTCCTCGGTTCTCGCGGTAAATGTGCCACCCATTACTATGAGGTCAACCTTGCTTGTATCATGCCCAATATTTTCAAGCTGCTTTAACCTGTTAAATGTTATATTGTATGAATCATAATAATTATTTCTACCCCTTAATGCAGACGGTTCAAATCCTGTGTATGACTGCGGTGAATTATTATCAACACCACCGGGGCAGAATAAACATTTGCCGTGCGGGCATGCCTCCGGGGATGTCATTGCTGCTACCACGGCAACCCCTGAAATTGTTCTTGTTGGTTTCTTTTTTAAAAGCTCCCTGAATTCGTTTTTATTATCCCCATAATTTAAAATTTCAACATCGCTTGGAACAACATCAAGATTAAATTTTTTTGATAGTTTAACCTTTTCTTTCTGCAATTCCATCTTATTTCTTATTCTTCCGCTTTTTAATTCATTTGTAATTTCTTCATAGAAATCCATAACTGGTATCTAAATTATAAATGATTATAAATTATTATTCATATCATCATTTTTCTGCGCCATCTGCTCCCTGTATTTTTTTCTTCCAATAAACCTTATAACGTATGAAAGGGCTATGGCAATAACGATAACACCATAATCTATGTAAAGGAAATAATGTGAATCAACAATTGATTTGGGAAGTATAAATGAACCTGCAAAAATAAAAATTATTGCAAGCACAAATACAAGGTTTGATGCAATTAAATAGCCACGTGACATTCTGTACATGTTTGCACGGTTATTTTGCATGTTTCCGGGCTGTGGGCCAAGACGGTTAATATACGGTGACAGTAATGATAAATAAATTATTAATGGAACCTCATCATTCATAAAATCGCATACACCAATTAAACTGTCACCTGAAATGGTAATTGTTCCAACCTTTGTGCCATCTGAAAGCAGATTTGAAACGCGGTTCATTCCGTCGGAGCTGAATGCAGTTATTGAATAATTTCTACCATTGTAATTCATCCTGAGCCCGCGTGAAATTGAACCCATGTCCATATCATTTTGCATTATCTTATATACACCGCCGGTTCTCTGTATTGATATTGTCTGCTGACCGGTAATTTCCACAGCTCTTGGACCGAGGCTGCCCTGAACTGTATTTACTGAATAGACCTCGTTACCGTCATGATAAATTTTTCCGCCCCTAAATTCATACTGCACGCTTAATTATTA
>NZ_LKBH01000186.1:0-7586 GCF_001402935.1 Acidiplasma cupricumulans
ATTACTGTATCTTTATGGCTAAATTTATATTCAAATTAAATATGTCAATATTATGATATTTAATAAAATACGATCAATGCATTTTCCCAATGATGTTTTTATTGGCCATAATGCAATAGTTAATATAAACGATGTTGTTAAAAAAAATTTGAGATCAGGAGAAGCATTAATAATTACCGGAAATAAAACATATGAACTGGCAGGAAAATATATAGAAAAATTGCTGGATGATATACAATATAATGTCCTGATTGTTGATGGGGCATCCATTGATACCTTAAATTTCATTAAAAATGAAATTAAAAATTCAAAAATAGGTGTTGTTATTGGCGTTGGTGGTGGTTCCAAAATCGATCTTGCCAAAAAAACCGCGGCAGATATTGGTGTTCCTTTTATAAGCGTACCAACCGCCCCAAGCCATGATGGCATTGCATCACCAAGGGCATCAATATCAGATGGAAAATCTGTACTTTCAGTGGAGGCAGTTATGCCATCTGCAATAGTTGCGGATACATCAATAATGTTAAAGGCACCGTACAGATTTGCTGCAGCCGGTGCAGCAGATGTTATAGCAAACATTACTGCTGTTGAGGATTGGCGTCTTGCATACAGATTAAAGGGGGAGGAGTTTAGCAGCACTGCTGCAATCATATCAGAGTATACATCCAAGGAGCTAATGGAGAACGCAAATATGATACAGCCGGGAATGGAGGAAAGCATATGGCTCATAACAAAGGAAATACTTGCCTCAGGAACAGCTATGGCCATAGCGGGCACTTCCAGACCAGCAAGTGGGAGCGAACACTTATTTGCCCATGCACTGGAGGTTCTTGGCAGGGGCACCTCAATGCATGGAGAGCAGGTGGCAATGGGGTCTCTGGTAAGCATGTACCTTCAGGGAGGGGACTGGATTAAACTGAAGGAAACATATAAAAAGATAGGTGTGCAAACAAAAGCATCAGAATATGGAATTTCTGATGATATTGCAATAAAGGCCCTTTCAATTGCCCATAGATTGAGGCCTGAAAGGTACACAATTCTTGGAGAAACAGATCTTAGCACGAGGGTGGCCGAAAAGGCACTTAAAATTACAGGAATTATATAATGTAATGATAACTTTAATAAGGTATTTATTTTTACAGTATGTGATTATATGGGTAAAATTACATTAATTGGTGTTGATTTAGCGAGAAAGGGTGATGTTTTTACTTTTGTTGGCCCTCTTACTGGAAAATGCGATGAATGCAGGATAAGAAATGTATGTTTTAACCTGGAAGAGGGTAAAAGATATAAAATCGTCAATGTAAAGGAGCAGATAAATCCATGCTTTATTTTTAATAAAAATAAAGTTTCCACGGTGGAGGTTGAGGAGATGCCAAATACATTTAATGTACAGTACAGCCGCCACCTTATTGATGGAATTTCACTGGAGCTAAAATCCATGAAATGTGATTATATAACATGCCCTTTCATAGAAAAATGCAATCTGATTAATTATAAGGGCAGCAAAAAAATTGTTGTCAGGAAGGTTTTGGGCAAGATTAAATGCCCAAAGGGATATGATATGAGGGAAGTGGAATATTAAATGCTTAAAATTGGGTTGATTGGAAAGCCTAACGCTGGAAAATCCACACTTTTTTCTGCAATAACGCTATCTGACGTTGATATAGCAAATTATCCATTTACCACAATCAAACCAAATGTTGGTATATCATATATTACCGATGAATGCCCAGAAAGGTATATCGGTGCAAAATGCAATCCACGCGAAGGCAAATGTATTAATGGCATAAGATACATTCCCGTGGAAATCATTGATGTCCCCGGACTTATAGAGGGTGCCAGTGAGGGCAAGGGTATGGGCAATGAATTTCTGGATAATATACGTGATGCAGATATAATAATAAATCTTTATGATGTAAATGGCGATGAGGATTCAGGTGACTACAAAATAAACATTAATATGGTAAGGAACGAAATAATGCTATGGCTAAAGGAGAGAATATATAGAGACTGGCAAAAATTTGCCAGAAAGGAGGATGCTGATACCTCAGAAAGATTAATTGAGAAGATTTTAAAAAAGGTGGCCTCATTTGGGATTAAGGAGAAGGATCTATTTTACATTATGTCCAATGACTCATTTCCAGAAAGGTTAATAGACTGGAAACCGGTGGATGTAGAGAGATTCTGCAATGATATTCTAACATATGTAAAGCCCATCTTTAATATTGGAAATAAGATAGACCTTCTGGATTCAGACTCAATTGAAAAAATAAAAAAGGACTTAAATAACAATTTTTTAATATCCGCAGAATACGAATTTATTCTCGCCAAGGCGTTCAAAAATGGTTATATAAATAATAATTCAATAGATTTTAACTATACAAATAAATCTGGCGAGGAACAAAAAAATGCCCTTGAAAAAATAAGAATGTTTTATAAAAATAATGGCATTCGAACATTTACTGATATTATAACAGATATTATAAAAGGCTTGGGTTATATAGTTGTATATCCGGTTGCAGATGAAAATAAGTGGACTGATAAAAATGGTAACATACTTCCGGATGCCTACATAGTTAAGGATGGTACAACTGCACTTGACCTCGCCTTTCTGGTGCATACAGATATTGGAAAGAACTTTATAAGGGCCATAAACGGAAAAACCAAGAGAGTAATAGGAAAAGATTATAAATTATTAAATAATGATGTGGTCAGAATTGTTTCCAATTTAAGGTGATATAATGCCCAATGGTATGAATGCAGGCAGAAAATTAAAAAAAGTTAGAAAACATTACGCATGGTCAGATCGTGATTATAAAAGAAGAATGCTTAATCTTAGAGAGAAGAGTGATCCTCTTGAGGGGTCACCACAGGCAAAGGGTATAGTCATAGAAAAGGTTGGTATTGAGGCAAAACAGCCAAACTCAGGCATCAGGAAGTGTGTCAAGATACAGCTTATAAAAAATGGAAGGCAGTTATCAGCCTTTGCCCCTGGCGATGGTGCAATAAACTATATAGATGAGCATGATGAGGTTGTTGTCGAGGGTATTGGAGGTAGAATGGGCAGGAGTAAGGGAGATATTCCTGGTGTTAGATATAAGGTAATAAAGGTTAATGGAATATCACTGCTTGAGCTTGTTCGTGGAAGGAAGGAGAAAACAGTAAGGTGATTTCATGGATCAGCTTTTAATGAATAAATATGATGTAAGTGGGATACAGATTCACGATCAGGGTCTTGCAAATTATATAAATTTAACATCTTACATTAATCTGCATACCGGAGGAAGGTTTTCAAACTATCTTTCGGGTAAGAAGAACATGAACACCATCGAGAGGCTTTTAAATAAGCTTATGAGAACAGAAAAATGGACAGGAAAAAAATATTCTGCATATAAAGTTTTAAGTGAGGCTTTCGACATAATAAATAAAAAAACAAAACAAAATCCTGTGCAGGTACTTGTTACAGCCATAGAAAACAGCGCTCCAAGAGAGGAGGTAACCAGGTTAAAATATGGTGGTATTGCAGTCCCGAAATCAGTAGATGTATCACCCTCCAGAAGGCTTGATGAGGCATTAAGAAATATATGCATAGGTGCAACTAAAGCCTCATTTAAACATAAAATACACATAGAGGAATGCCTTGCAAACGAAATTATACTTGCATCAAGAAACGATGGAAACTCATATGCAATATCCAAAAAGGAAGAAATAGAAAGAGTTGCAGCTTCTGCCAGATAAGTATTTTTTTATTTTTAAAATTTATAAATAAAGTATATTTATTCGGTTTTTAGTGTGTATTGATTCTATAATTTTATAAAATGTTTATACATGCAGTTTTACCTAATAATAAACCCTCAGTGCAACCATAAGAAGCACTATAATAACCATCAGAATCATTGTTATAAATGAGAAAACGTGTGTTTTTTTCCTTATCTTTTTTATCTCATCAAATTTGTTCTGTTCGTTTAATTTAACTATTAACCTACCATGATAAATATTATTTCCATACATTATGACAATCATTATTATAATAAGAACCTCAGCAATAAAAAGGATATGCCCCTCTGTGCTGGTAAAATAAAGTGAGAAATTTTCCAGATACTTATATGTCATCGTTAGCCCTGTTGCTATAAGGAGTATTAAGCTAATATTAGTATATAATGCAAACTTTTTTCCAACAAACCCCAGCAATCTGGTTCTTATTTTCTCATCATTAAGTTTATATGACTCCGGCCACAGTATAAGCCAGATAAAAATTGAGCCCCCGACAAATATTATGGCGGATAAAACGTGTATAAATAATATAATTGTTAGGCCGATTTTCTCCACCGGCGGTAAATTAAGGTAAAACATTCTGGCATTATTCTAATAAATTATATTAAATTAATCACATTTGTAAATATCTTTTTAAAAAGTAATTTAAGGTATAAAAACATATATATTTATGAATTATTTAATAGTAACAAACAGCTGTCCGTTTTCACATGATAAACAGGGCAATAAAATTGTTACAACCAGTAATGTTGGGGGTGTTGCAACGGCCCTAAAGTCCATGCTCGAAAAATTTGGTGGCACATGGATTTGCTGGGGAAGGGGGTCCGCAGATGAGAATTTCTGTGAGGAAAAGTATAACAATTATACGTTAAAAAGAATTATGTTAACAAGGCGAGAGAGGCAGGGGTTTTATGAAGAGTATTCAAATGGTGTTTTATGGCCACTTTTTCACTATTTCCGGGATAAAATAAAATTTATGCCTGTTTCATATAAAATATATAATGAGGTTAACAAAAAATTTGCAAAGGAAATATCTCAGAATATTGAAAATAATTCAGTAATATGGATAAACGATTACCAGCTTACAATGGTTCCATTTCATCTCAGGCAGATGGGTATAAAAAATAAAATAATATTTACATGGCATATACCATGGGTATCTAAGGAATTTTATTCTATACTTCCAGAGGGGAGGGATATTATTCAAAGTCTTTCTATGAGCGATGTTTTAACATTTCATACAAAATTATATACCAATAATTTTACTGAAACATACAGATTCCTTTTCAATGAAAAACCGCATAGCAAAGTTTATTCAATACCACTTGGGATAGATACGTCATTTTTCTCATATGAAAGGGCAAGGAAAATAAAATATGATGGCATCGCAAACAAAAAGATCATATTTTCCATTGACCGGCTCGATTACACCAAAGGATTGATAAATCGTGTGCTGGCCATAGAAAGAATGCTCAAAAAATTCCCTGAACTTGCAGGTAAGTTTGTTTATGTAATGAATGTTACACCAAGCAGAACCAATGTTCCAGAGTATATAAAAATGAAAAAGGAAATAGAAATGACGGTTGGCAGGGTCAATGGTGAATTCAGCACCATGTCATGGACACCAATAATATACATGTATAGAAAAATAAAGGATAGCACGTTACTATCGTATTACAAAATAGCTGATGTGGCATTAATTACCCCATTAATTGATGGTCTTAACCTTGTAAGCAAGGAATTTATATCAGTTACAAGAAAGGGTGTTTTAATAATATCCAAATTTGCTGGTTCAGCATGTTATTTAAATGATGCACTGCATGTTAATCCATATAACCTTGATGAGATTGCAGATGCAATAGTAACAGCAATAAATATGGACGAGGGTGAGAAATATGACAGACTCCAGAAGCTAAAAATGGAGGTGCAAAAAAAGGATAGCACATGGTGGTATAAAAAAATAATAAGCAAGGTTGCATAATCCCAACATGAATGAAATTAACAAAATTTTGGGGGACGTTAAAAGCATAATAGATCTGGAACCACAAATATTTCTGGATTATGACGGCACGCTTGTTCCCATAAGAAATGATCCCTCAAACTGCTATGCAGACAGCGAGCTGGATTTTATTTTAAAATATTTGGATAAATATTATGAACTTTTTATTGTGACCGGAAGGTCACTTGATGACCTTATAAAATTTATAGGCAATTATAACATTGTTGCACTCCATGGTGATATATATTATATTAATGGTGAGGTTATTGAAACATGTGAGTTCCAGAGATATGTAAGAATATGCAATAAATTATATGAAAACAGACATTTTTTCACAAAAAAGTATAAAAATTTAAAAATTTTTAATAAAACAGGTGGCCTGTTATTTCATATGGGTGATGTGCATGATGGCAATGAAATTAATGAGATAATAGGTGAGGTTAAAAAAATCAGCAGGGAGGTCAGCATGGATGTATACAGGGGTAAGAATATCGTTGAGCTAAGAATGCCGGGCATAAATAAGGGAACTGCAATAAAAAAGATAAGGAATAAGAATAGGCCGGCCATAATAATCGGGGATGATATTACAGACGAGGAGGCTTTTGAAAATAATAAAGATGCAATAACAATAAAGGTTGGTTCTGGAAAAACATCAGCAAGGTATAATGTGGAGTATAAAGATGTGAGGGAAATTTTAATAGATATTATAAATTTAAGATAAAAGTTAATCCTTCTCTATTAGCTTAATATTTAAAACCTTCTCAAGTTTCTTTGCCGTATTTATATCCGGCAGGAGTTCCCCGCGTTCTATGTTTGATAATACATTTTTCCTTTCCAATATCTTTTGCGCAAGCTCCTCCTGCGTCATGCCCATCTGCTCCCTTTTGCTTTTTATTAACCTGGCATAATCCTCCACTATATCAAGATTTTCAATATTTTCAGGCTTCCTGTAAATTTTTTTAGGATTATCCCTGTTTAAAGGCTTTTTAAATGGTTTTTTATGCTGTGGAACTATAATTTTTTTTTCGGGGAATTTTATTGTCAGTGTTTCGCTTAAACTGTTATATTTTTTTTCCTCCACAGGTTCACCGAATCTTGCACAATCCTCGCATACATTGAGAATTGCACCATCTATTTTTATCTTAATTAATTTATTTGTTTGTTTTCCACACATATCACAGTTCATGGTTATATATTATTAATTACAATATAATTTTATTGCACTCGTAAATATTTATTTACATTGCTTTAATATTAAAATGTGAAGGAAATAAACAAAAATATAATTATGGAAAAAAACAGAATTTTCACAGTATCTGAGTATAATAAATCAGTGTACGGTGAAAAAATTAGAAATTATTCTGGAAAATATTTACGTGAGTGGAATCCAAAGAGGAGCAAACTTGCAGCTGCAATCATAAAGGGGCTTAAGGAAATTCCATTGAATAAAAACACAAATGTGCTATATTTGGGGGCATCAACAGGAACAACCGTTAGTCATATATCAGATATTTGTTATAATGGAAGGATATTTGCAGTAGAATTTGCCTACGACCCATTTGTAAAACTTTATAACCTTGCAAAAATTAGAAGTAATATTTTTCCAATTCTTGATGATGCAAATATGCCTGAGAAATACAGATTTTTTGTGGATAAGATTAACTTTATATATCAGGATATTGCCCAGAGGAATCAGGTTGATATTTTTAATAAAAACGCTGATTTATTTACTTGCGCAAAATATGCAATGCTGATTTTGAAACTAAAATCGATTTCTTCTAGGAAAAATGAGAGATTTATTCTAAATAAA
>NZ_LKBH01000187.1:0-7507 GCF_001402935.1 Acidiplasma cupricumulans
AGATTCCCCTAAGCTTCATTGCGTCCGCAACACGCTTGACTGCTATTGTATAGGCAGCAGTCCTTGGGTCAACATTGTATTTTTTATATGTTGCGAGGACATCCTGTGCGGCCTTTGTCATCTTGGCATCAAGTTTCTTATAAACCTCCTCCTCAGTCCAGTAATCTCCAGTAATGTTCTGTACCCACTCAAAGTATGATACGGTTACCCCACCAGCATTGGAAAGAAAATCTGGCATTAAAAGCACACCCTTCTTAAAGAATATTTCATCAGCCTCTGGCGTTGTTGGACCGTTTGCAAGCTCCAGGATTATTTTGGCCTTTACCTTATCTGCATTGGCACCTGTAAGCTGGTTTTCTATTGCTGCAGGTATAAGCACATCAACGTTTAGCTCAAGAAGCTCCTCATTTGTTATTGTTTTGCAGTTTTTAAATCCCTCCACCTTTCCAGTTTTTTCTTTATATTCAAGCAATTCCTGGAAATCTATTCCATCCTCTGAATAAATGCCGCCCATTGAATCGGATACAGCAACAACCTTTGATCCAAACATTTCTTTAACAAATTTTACAGCAAACTGTCCGGCATTTCCGAATCCCTGAACGGCGACTCTTGCCTTTGAAAGATCAAGTCCTATTGACTTTGCAGCCTCCCTTAGGACATACATGCCTCCCTTTGCTGTGGCATCACCCCTGCCCAGTGAACCACCAATTTCCAATGGTTTTCCTGTAATAACACCGGGTGCTGAATGCCGTACTATCTTCTCATATTCATCCATCATCCATGCCATTATCTGCGGTGTTGTGTAAACATCCGGTGCAGGTATGTCTATATCCGGCCCTATGAAATTTGCAATTGCATCTATATAACCCCTGCTTAATCTTTCAAGCTCACCCCTGCTCATTTTTTTGGGATCGCATACAATACCTCCCTTGGCACCACCGTATGGAAGGTCCAGAAGGGCTGTCTTCCATGTCATCCATGCTGATAGGGCCTTAACCTCTGAAAGTGTCTCCTTTTCATAGTACCTTATTCCACCTTTCATTGGTCCCCGGGCATTGTTATAATGAACCCTAAAGCCCTTAAAGACCTTGGTTTCTCCACTGTCCATTTTTACAGGTATGGAAACCTCAAGTATCTCCTTTGGAGAACTTAAAATTTCAAGAGCCTGTTTATCTAAATTTATCACGCTGGCAGCCTTTTTTAGCTGCTTGAGAGCTATATCAAATGGGTCTAAATCCTCCATTGTAACACCATACATGAATCGTTCAGAAGTAGTTTAATCTTTTTGTGGGGGAATTAAATTGACCTATTATAACGAACATGAAATAAACATATGACATGATAAAAAATATTCTCATCATTTTTTATATAGACCATGAT
Organism: Acidiplasma cupricumulans; assembly: GCF_001402935.1. Lineage (NCBI taxonomy): Archaea > Methanobacteriati > Thermoplasmatota > Thermoplasmata > Thermoplasmatales > Ferroplasmaceae > Acidiplasma > Acidiplasma cupricumulans. The sequence continues at coordinate 1,381 of NZ_LKBH01000187.1, forward strand.
TTAATAATAAATCAAGTCCATCCCATGATTTTATAATAAAATATAAAATGTATTATAATATAAATTAATATTCAACTGCGGTGTAATCATGGAAGATGATGAAATAATTAAAAATCTTGTATTTGATAATCAACTTTTAATGGTATTGCAGCATTTTAATCTGGCAAAACTGGATTATGCAAAAAATATAAAAATTTATACAAGCATACCCCAAATGAATGTAAATATTTATCTGGAGCGCCTTGAGAACATGGGGTTAATAGAAAAATATTCTGGTTCTTCAATAAAAAGAACTGAGGCAAAGCTTAAAAAAACAAATGAGGTGCATAAGCATCATACATATTATTTACTTACAAATAAGGGGCATTATATTCTGAAAAGCATAGGACCCCGGGAATATATAAAGTATCTTGAACTTCCCTGCCTTAAGATGCTCGCATATAAAAAGAGAAGAAATGATGACCCATCAAAAAGGGCAAAGCTTATTAATATGGGGCTTCTAGATAAATATGGTGAAATTACCCCCATCGGGGAATCCGTTCTGGACCTAGCAAAGAGAAGGCAGATAAATCTGCCTGATACTTAAAAGTTAAATATAAATTTTAAATAAGGTCTGTAAGCGACTGTAGTGTAGCCTGGTATCACAGTGGCTTCCCAAGCCACTAACCCGGGTTCAAATCCCGGCAGTCGCATTATTATAAAGGTTTAATGCTTTAACCAATACATCATTAAATTTTTTTTATTTATATATTCTGGATCCAGATTTTATAATATAAAAATGGTTTAAATGGTCTTTAAATTAAAATAAACACACTGATTCCATTAGGAAAATAATAAAATTATATTCCCATCATAATATCAAATTAATTACACTTAATCTTTTGGTTCAAGTTTTTCCCTCAATATAGATGTCACATATTTTGCTGCAACCTTAAATTCAAGTTTTGGTGGCATTGGTGTTTCATTTGTTTCAGTTATAACATCAAGAACAACAGGGCCATCATGAGAAAAGAACTCATCCAGTTTGGAATCCAGTTCAGACACGCTGTTAACCCTTATACCTTTTATCCCCACAGATTCAGCAAGCTTTGAAAAATCTGGATTATATAAATCAACGCCGTATTCGGGATATCCCATGACCTCCTCCTCAAGCTTTATCATTCCAAGTATATGGTTATCATATACTATTAATTTAACAGGCAAATTATATTTTTTTGCTGTTATTAATTCCATTGATGTCATTGCAAAGCTGCCATCCCCTATTATTCCGTAGACCTTTTTGCCTGATGCAAAAGCAAGTCCTATTGTTCCTGGAATGCCTGACCCCATTGTTCCAAGCCATGAAGAAAAATAAAATTTATTTTTATTTTTTGCCCTAATAAATCTGTTTGTCCATAATGTCACATCTCCGGTATCTGTTATTATTATTGCGTCGTCCTCTATTCTTTTGGATATTTCATTTGTTAAAACCTCGGCCCTTATAGGATTTCTTTTGTCATTTATCATTTTATTAAGGCTAGCAAACCATTTTTCCCTTTCATCCTGAAGTTCATTGTAATATTTTTCATCCTTTTCATTAACATTTATGTTATCAATAAAATATTTTATATCACATAAATATGAATAATTTGCCTTCATAATTTTATTTAAATCATCTATATTATTATTTACCTGTATGTTATTGACCTTTTTTAAAAATGATGTGTACGGAAATATTGTTCCAAGGAATATCATTAAATCACAGTTTTCTATGGCCTTTACTGATGGCCTTGTTCCAAGCAGGCCTATGCCGCCCATTACCTTTTTATCATCATCATTAAATGTTCCCTTGCCATCAAGAGCATAAACCACCGGAGCACCTATTTTTTCCGCAAAATTATTTATTTCATCATGATAATTTCTAGAACCACCACCTATGAATATTAATGGCCTTTTGCTTTCATTTATTAATTTTGCTGCCTCTTCCATGCCATCTGGTTTATAGCTTACAGGATTAATATAATATGACAGGTCCTCCTCAGCTGCATTTTCCCTTAATATATCCACAGGCATGTCTATGTGTCCCACGCCTTTTTTCAATATTGCCTCCCTGCATGCCCTCCATATTAAATAATGGGCATTTTTTGGATTAACTATTCTTGCATTAAATACAGAAACATCATCGAATAATTTTATTAAATCAACCTCCTGAAAATAATCATGGTGCAATAAATCTGTTTCAATCTGACCTGTCAATGCTATTACCGGAACATGCTGCATTTTTGCATCATATAAACCATTTAATAAATGAATAGACCCTGGTCCTGAAGTGCCCATGCAGGCAGATAATTTACCGGAGTATTTTGATTCAAATGATGCACTTAATGCCCCGCCCTCCTCGTGCCTAACCTGCACATACTCAACATCCTTATTTCTCCTTATTGCATCGATGATTGGATTTAATGAATCTCCTGGTATTGCATATATTCTCTTAACTCCAAAATTAACTAATGTTTTTATAATGATATCTGCCACCGTTGCCATAAATTAATATTATGATATCATTTATATAATTAATGTAGTTATTAATAATTATAATGAACAAAAATTAAGGTTAATGCAGAAAAAATTACACTGACTGAAGCCTAAATATTAAAAAAAATAATTTTAATTAGTTTGAATAACTGGTTTTTATTTGTTACACTAATTATTTAACAAATAATAAAATGCATTTAAATCAAAATTTATTTTATAATAAAATATATACATAATTGCAATATCAGAATATGGAAAAATATTGGAGATATACATTATCTGCATTTTTTGGTGTTTTATTATTTGCATTCGATTTTGAAATGTTCCTTGCAAGCATACCGGGATTGATAGCGTTATTTAATTTTAATTTAAATGATATAAATATAATAAACGATACCGCATTTATTGTTTCCGCCATAGCTGCATTCTCCTTTGGTTACCTTGCAGATAAGTATGGGCGAAGATTATTATTTATGATTACTGTTTTATTATATTCATTTGGGTCTTTAATAACCGGTTTTTCCTTTTCTGTTCCAACATTTATGTTTTCACGCGGTTTAACATCTGTAGGTGCAGGAACAGATGAACCGCTGGGTTTCACCTTAACGGCAGAGACCGCACCGCACAAACTTCGTGGAAGACAGATGCTAATAACATCACTGGGTTTTCCTGTGGGCCAGACATTTGGTGCTGCAGTGGTTTATCTATTTGAATTATATAATATACATTTAACATATGTATTTTTTATAGGCGTTCTGCCCGCCCTGTTCATATTATATTTCAGAAAATCACTGCCTGAAACAGACAGATTCATGGATTTAAGGAAGGCAAAAAATGATTATATTCAAAATAAAAAGGAGGAAACAACAAGATACAGCGCCAATTTGAGGGAGGCAATAAAAAATCCCTTTGTACAAATGTTCCACAGGGATTTAAGGAGAAAATCCATACTCATCGCAATTTATGCCGCAATACTATCGGGAAGTGCAACAATATCTCTTGTGGCATTGCCAATATATTACGTTGAAATAAAACACATAGCATTCCTTGACACATTATCCTTTGAATTTATATCCTTTGGCATAGGTATTATTGGATACATATTTGCAGCACATCTTGGCAATAAAATAGGCAGAAGAAACGTCATGGCAGTATTCATGTTTATAACATCAATTTCCGTTTCCGGAATAATATTATCAACATCATATTATTATGTACTGCTATTTAATATTGTATTTATTTTCTTTTTATTATCACAGTGGGCTGCATGGCCATTTTATGTAAACGACATGTTCCCAACAAGGGTTAGGGCGACTGCAAGCACATACGGTTATGCCTTTATGTGGATTGGCAACATAATAATGCCAACATCCTTACTTTCACTCGTTTACATAATAGGCTGGAACCAGTCAATAATATACATCTTAATGATTCCTATAATATTTAGCATTATAATATCTTCACTGTTAAACCGTGATATACCAAACAGAATACTTGAAAAAAATGCTGTCTGACCAAATATATCTGGTAACATATATTGATAATATATGGCTTTAAGCCTTTAGAATAAACATAATTATCATCCATTTTTATACTTTTTGAAACACTAAAAATTCTTAATGCATGCAAAAGTTGAATTCATAAAATTACATCAGATGTTTATATTTTAGTTACTTCAACTTTAGATAAATTTATTTAGGTATACCTAATATTGTTGCATGGATTTTAGAAATAATGAGGAGGATTATATAAAAACAATTTACACCCTCATAGAGGCATTTGGTAGTGCCAACGAAATAGGAATAAGCTCCGATTTAAATGTCTCCATGCCAACAGTTTCTGAGTATTTAAACAAGCTTGAGGCTAAAAACATTATTAAAAAGTTTAACAGAAAGATATATTTAACAACATATGGACTTGACCTGGCCGCACCAATAATGAGCAGGCACAGAATATCCGAGGTATTTGCCGTAAAAATGCTCGATGTACCATGGGAGGAATCCCATGATGCTGTTATGGATATAGAGCATTCAATAGATGATTTACATTTTAATAAGCTCAGGAAGAACCTTGGAAATCCTGATAGATGCCCTCATGGAAATCCCATAAACATTAAAGAAAACCCAAATATCATGGAATTTAGCATTAATCAGGTTCCAGAGGGAAGATACAAACTTTCAAGAATTATATATGAGGAAAATAACCTTCTGAAGAAATTTGCAGATGCATCGATCCTTCCCGGTCAGAACTTAACCTTCTACAGGGATGGTAGGAGCATAGTTATATCAGGTAATAATGAATTTAAAATACCAGAAAAACTTGCAGGCTCCTTCAGGCTAGTGACATCATATGAATGAGGAATCAGATTTAAACCTAAGATCCAGAAAGAGCAGGTTAAGGTTCTACCTTCGCTTCTTTGGTCCCGCATGGCTTGTTATGATTGCTGATATGGACGCAAGCAGTACAATAGGGGCTGCAGAAACAGGTGCCATTTTTAAATACGGATTAATATGGTTCATGATTCTCATGATACTTCCATTATATTTTGTCCAGGAGATATCAGGGAGGATAGGCATAGCAACATCCAAGGGACTTGGTGATGTCATACGTGAGAATTATTCAAAAAAAGTATCTGTTATTATGTCATTTCCAATGGCACTTACAGATGTTGTAACATATGCAATAGAATATATGGGCATAGCCATAGGATTAAACCTGATGGGCATACCAATATTAATTTCACTTCCGGTTATATATGTGGTTCATTTATTCGTTGTTTCCAGACACGGATACAGAAAAACAGAAAAAATCTTAATACCAATAACACTGGTGCTTATAGTGGCCTTCATTGTTGACCTGTTCCTGCGTGGTTTTATTAATTCATCCCCGGTATACTTTTCACCAGGATACTCCTACATATTTATTCTGGCAGTAAATGTTGGTGCGGTCATAATGCCATTTATGCTGTTTTTTCAGGCATCAGCCACGGCAAATAAGGTCAGGTATGTTAAGAACTCATATATTGATATAAACAATACAAGGAGTGATGAAATAGACCGGGCGGCGTTAAAATCAATGAAACGTGAAACGTTATTTGGTGCAATAGTTTCAGAACTGCTCATGGTAATAGTGGAGATGGTATTTTCAGGGGTGCCAAAAACCACAGATTTTGCCTCAGCATCACAGCTTTCAGTTGCGCTTGACGCAGTTGCCGGGTCTTTCTCCCCATATCTATTTGGAATAGGTTTAATTGCAGCAGGATTTATTGCCCTAATAGTAATATCCATGGGCAGTGCATGGGGGGTTGTTGAGTCATTAAACATAAATAAAAAGCATGTTTTCACCGTTTATGTTCTGGAAAGCCTTCCTGCAGTTATAGCCGGAATGATACTGCCTGCAGATATGTTAATTAATTCAGTTCTTTACCTGCTCGTCATCTTTGTTTTTGTTCTGATAGGCCCTGGTGTGATAATGGGCATTATTGGTCAAAACAGGAAAATAATGGGAAAATTTTATATGAAAAAATTAACAAGAATATTTTACTGGTTAAGCCTTATATTTGTTGTATTCTTTGGGGTTCTTGCAATAATTTGAAATTTATTTTTTAAATTTA
>NZ_LKBH01000188.1:0-7031 GCF_001402935.1 Acidiplasma cupricumulans
GATGATTTAATGCCAGAATTAAGAGTTTTTATAGATAAAAATGAATATAATGTCGAAAAAGGTAAAACTATTCTAGAAACCATGATGGAAAATAATATAGATATACCGCATGTATGCTTTAACCCAGCTCTTGGACCAATAGAATCATGTGATACATGCATTGTTAAAGCAAATGGCAAATTTGTAAGGGCATGCTCCACAGAAATTGAGGATAATATGAATATATGTTATGAGATAGAAGATGTAAAATCAAGGCAGTTAGAAGCAGTGAATAGATTACTTACGAGACACAATTTACACTGCACTGTATGTGAAAATAATAACGGTGACTGTGCATTGCATAATGCAGTTGATAAGTTAAATTTGGAAAGGCAAAAATATCCGTTTGAAAAAAAGGGGTATGAACCGGATTATTCAAATCCATTTTACAGGTATGATCCAGATGAATGTATATTATGTGGGCGGTGTGTTGAGGCATGCCAGGATGTTGAGGTAAATGAGACTTTAAGCATAGACTGGTCACTTGAGAAACCACGTGTTATATGGGATGATAATAAACCAATAAATGAGTCTTCATGTGTTTCATGTGGCCACTGTGTTACCGTTTGCCCTGTAAATGCCTTGATGGAAAAATCAATGCTGGAAGAGGCGGGCTATTTTACATCGCTAACAAAAAAAGCCAAAGATAATTTGGTGGATTTTGGAAAAGGATTGGAGAAACCAATAGGTATTGGCATGATAATGAAAATAAGCAACATTGAGGCACAGATGAGAAATGAACAGATAAAAAAGACAAAAACTGTATGTACATACTGTGGTGTTGGATGTTCATTCACTATGTGGACCAAGGGAAGAAAAATTTTGAAGGTACAGCCGGAGATTGAATCACCGGCGAATGGTATATCCACATGCATAAAGGGTAAATTTGGATGGGATTTTGTAAACAGCAAGGAAAGATTAAAAAAGCCACTTATAAGGAAAAATGGCAAATTTATTGAGACATCATGGTCAGATGCAATAAGGTTCGCTGCCAATGGATTAAAAAAGGTTTCTGAAAAATACGGCAATGAATCAATAATGTTTATAGCATCATCAAAGGGAACTAATGAAGAAGCATATTTAATGCAGAAACTTGCAAGACAGATATTTCACAACAATAACATTGATAATTCCTCAAGGTTTTGTCAGGCTCCTGCAACAACAGGACTGTGGAGAACTGTAGGTTATGGTGGTGATGCAGGATCAATAATGGATATTTACAAATCTGATCTTGTGTTTATAATAGGGGCAAATACAGCAGAATCCCATCCAGTTATTGCAACAAGAATAAAAAGGGCGCATAAATTAAATGGGCAGAAATTAATAGTTTCTGATTTAAGAAAAAATGAGATGGCAGAACGTGCAGATATATATTTGCATCCTGCACCTGGAACTGACATTGTACTGCTTTCCGCCATAACAAAATATATTATAGATAAAAAATGGCATGATAAAAAATTCATAGATGAAAGAGTAAATAATTTTGATGATTATTATAAAAGTCTATCATCATTTACACTGGAAAATGCTGAAAAAATAACAGGAATACCAAGGAATCAGATTATAAAAACTGCAGAGATGATTCATAGTGTTAAAAATATGTGCATACTATGGGCCATGGGTGTTACACAGCATTCTGCAGGGTCTGATGAATCAACTGCAATATCTAATTTATTACTGATAACCGGCAATTACGGAAGACCAGGCACAGGAGCGTATCCTTTAAGGGGACATAACAATGTACAGGGTGCAAGTGATTTCGGTGCAATGCCAACTTATCTGCCTGGATATCAGCCAATAAATGATAAAAATGTTATACAAAAATTTGAGAAGGCGTGGAATACAAAGCTTTCGGTTAAGCCAGGAATAGATAATGTATCATGCATAGAAAACATAGATAACGATAAAATAAAAGCAATGTATATTGTTGGACAGGAATTTGCCAGTACTGGTCCAGATTCTGAAATGGTAAGAAAATCACTTGAAAATCTTGAATTCTTAATAGTTGAGGATGTATTTTTCTCAGAAACTGCAAAATTTGCAGATGTTGTTTTGCCGGCAAGCGTAAGCCTTGAAAAGGAAGGTACATTTGTGAATACTGAAAGAAGGATACAGAGATTGTACAGAGTCATGGAACCATATGCTGAAACCAGACCTGACTGGGAAATAATTCAGGATATTGCAAATGAGCTTGGAGCGGGATGGAATTATAAAAATCCATCTGATATAATGGATGAGGCATCTGAATTGTGCCCCATATTTAAGGGCGTTAATTATTCCAGGCTCGAAGGATTTAAGAGCCTTCAGTGGCCCATGAAGGAAAATGGTGAGGATTCTGAATATTTATATGAGGATAGATTCAATTTCCCTGATGGCAAGGCAAGACTATACATACTTAAATACAGGCCTCCATTAATGGAGGATGAAGAATACCCGCTTCACCTAAACAATGGAAGAATGCTTGAGCATTTCCATGAGGGAAATGAAACATTTAAAACCCCCGGTATAAGGGAAAAAGTGCCTGACACCTTTGTTGAGATATCAAATGACCTGGCAAAGGATTATGGCATAGAATCCGGTGATTATGTAAAAATAGTCTCAAAGTGGGGCAGTGTAAAGGTACGTGCCCTTGTAACCGATAGAGTGAGTGGAAATGAGCTGTATATGCCTATGAATGCTGCATATGACGAGGAGGGCATAAACATGCTTACGTCATATAACCGCGATCCTGATTCAGATACACCGTCATATAAGGAATTGCCTGTTAAAATAATTAAATTAAAAGATAAGGGTCCATCTCCACTTCCAAAAACAAATCCAAGATTTGGAAAACGTGTTCCACAAAAAGGAATAAACATAGAAATGAAGTGGAAGAGAACAGATTATGTAAAATTAACGGATGATTAAAATGGCAAAACCAATAGAATATATTGAGGAAAATGAAAAAAACGAAATGGATATAACAGACATGCTGCCTGAGGAATATAAGGAAAGTTTCAGCAACCTTCTTAAAACAGTTAAAAATCTTAACGATTCCGGGTTTTTTTCACTTATTAATGCATTAACATCAAATTATAAATATATCATAGACACATTATCAGACCAGCTAGAATCAGAGGATACAAAAAGATCCATGACAAATATTTTTAGTATATTCCAGCTTTTATCAAAACTGGACACAGATAAAACTGTAAATTACATGTCAGAACTTGGAAATGCAATAAGTAATGCTAAAATTCCTGATAGAAGATATGGGCTTATGGATATAGCGAGGACTATAAATAATAATGATACTGCCAGGACTATTATATTACTGTTGAAGATACTATCAGATACATTTGGTAAAAAATGAATCCATATATTAATAAAAAAATTATAAAATGTATCGATGGAAATAAATATTTTACAAATGATTACATAACATCAGAAGAACCCCTGGAAATAAGATTATCAGATGGCAAAAACACAGAGCCGGTGTCGGTTATAATGAGAACACCGGTTGATGATTTCCCACTTGCCGTTGGATTTTTATTTGATGAAGGAATGTTAAAAATAAAAGATTTTCAAGGCGTAAATTATGATTATGGAGCTAAAATAAACGAAAAAAATAATATAGTTATAGTAAGTGTAAATAAAATTGATTATGATTTAACAAATCAGAGAAATTTTTACGTTAATTCAAGCTGCGGTGTATGCGGTAAAACAAATATAGAGAATGTTTTTATAAAAAATTCCAAATTTGTGAAAATAAAAGATAGGGTAGAACATAATCTGATTTCTTTGTTACCAAAAAAAATGAGGGAAAATCAGGAGATATTCAGATATACAGGTGGTATACATGCCGCTGCCATATTTGATTATAATGGAAATTTGATATCCATATCTGAGGATATAGGAAGGCATAATGCCGTTGATAAATCCATAGGAAAACTTCTTCTCAATGGTATATCAAGGATGGAGGACACAATAATGCAGGTGAGTGGTCGGGCAAGTTTTGAAATAGTACAGAAAGCGGCTATGTTTGGCATATCAATTATTAGTTCAGTCTCTGCACCCTCATCGCTTGCGGTGGAACTTGCAGATACATTTAATATTACATTAATTTCTTTTGCACGCGATAATAAATTTAATATATATACTCATGATGAAAGAATACTTTAAAATAACATTATAAATTTTATATTAATCATCTTGATGTTGGATATATAATCATATTTATTAGTATAAAGACCCATAATAAAAAAATGCCCCAGGATCCCGGAAATGATTCCTTCACTGCATTGATTATTCCCCTATGGCCATCTGATATTACCAGCTTTGCTCCTGTCAATCCCTTTCCTTGAGTTTAAAGAAGAAATTATTCCAGTCCATCCCATCCTCTGAATTATAAATATTAATGGAAAGAATCTGTCTTATTCTATTGCTGTTTACACCTATTGATGTGTATAATGCCATTGATTTATATTTATTATTTTCCCTTACCCTAAAGTATGATGCATCTATATAGGTATATTATTTTATCATCTATCCTTGTTTCTAAGACTTCCTTAACCTTGGCATCCAGTTCCTTATTCAGTGATGATACATACTCAGTAGATACACTGACACCAAGATTATTTATTATACTGTTAACAGATCTTGTTGATACACCATTAATGTATGATTCTGCTATTACAGAGTTTAATGCCCTTTCAACAGTGGAGTATTTGTCGAATACCTTAGTTGTAAAAGATCCTGACCTTATATCAGGCTTGTCTAATGTTAATTCACCATCCAAAGTCTTTAATTTCCTTTTTTGGTTCCATTCCTGTAGCCTGTCCTTTTATTATTCCTTTAAGATCTTACAGCATTTAACTTTCAAATGGACTGATCCATTACATTGTTTAAGAACCATGTAATCAGTTCCTTCTTTCCATCTTTTCTGTCATTTATGAAAACCTTTATTAATTCCTCTATACTTATTAATTGACTCTTTTCATTTGTCATTTTGTTTACCTCATTATAATATTGCAAATAGTCATTTTAAATTTACAGCAAAAGAATTACACTATCATCCTTTTTAATGATCATATCATTATTAACATGGGGTTTATAAATACACAAAATACGGTACACAACCACTCATTATCAAAAGAGCTTAATATTTCTAAGGAGACATTAATAAATTATTTTGGTTATTTAGAATATTCATTGATTATTAAATTGATATTAAATTTTAGAAGATCATTTACATCAGCATCACGGAAAATGAAAAAGGTATATTTTTATAATTCAGCCTTTGTATGCAATTATAAAAACATTATGGATTATAGTTATTATGAAAAATAGTTATTATGAAAAATTAATAGAAAATTTTGTCATGCAGGAACTTGATTCGAAATATTATTTCAGGGATAAAAATTATGAAATAGACTTTATTTTAAAAAATGGTAATATTATACCTGTGGAGGTTAAATATAGAAATAATGTAGAGATAAAAAATTTTATAAAAGTTTTAAAAAACTAAATTTAAATTATGGTGTAATTATAAGCAAGGATGAATTCAGGGAAGAAATTATTGATAACATCAAAATTAAAATTTTACCGGTATGGTATTTACCCATAATTAATATTAAAATTTTAAAATAAAATAATTATATGCTATGTTAATCCAAACTTTTATAATATCTTATTTTAAGCTTTTATATGGCATAAGTTAATAATCAAAAAAATAACGAACCATATAAATAATACCATTAAATAATGGTTTATGAATAAACTAAACAACAGCAAACATGTTTTTCTCTTATATTCCATAATATTAATTTTAATGGCAATCTCAATGAGATCAACTAACAATATGGTTGTGACAACCGTGCCTTTATTCTCCAAATACATTCTTCACTTTTCCTATATATTAACCGCACTTGTTACTGCAGTAATATATCTTGGCACTGTAATAGCCACATCATTTTTGAATCCATTAATGAACGCCCGGTTAAGGAAAAAGGTATTTGTCTTCTCAAATTTTTTATTAACATTGTTTTTAATACTTTACTATTTATCAAATAGCATAAGCGTTTTTATTATTTCATTTTTAATTGGGCTGGCATACGGTATAATTCTGCCAAATATAGTTACATCTGCAAGCCTCTATCCTGATCAAACAGGCAGGGAAAGGCTTTTAAGCATCTATTCCGTTGGTCTAAGTTTTAGCCTTGTCTTTGGCCCAACCCTGGAATCCTATTTGCTCAAAATTATAAGTTATAGAACTATATTTCTTTTCTTTGCACCAATTGGCATCATAGGATTTATATCATCATTTTTCATGGAATTCCCGGAAAATAAAAGGGAAACACATGGGAAATCCATTAGACATAATAGTGGCCTATGGACATCAATACTAACAATAACCACCTATAATGTTCCATTTGCCGCCCTGACCGTTTTTCTTGCCATATTTGCAGAAACAAGATTCCAGGTAAGCAGATACATGGCATACCTTCCATTTGTATTCTTCTTTACAGTATCGTTTTTTGTTAGGATTTACCTTAGCATAAGGCCAATAAAAAATATCAGGTACGCAATAATTATTGCCCCGGCAATAACAGTTATAGCCCTAATACTGTTCCCGTTTCTTCCAAATTATGATACATTTATACTTGTTATGATGCTTCTGGGTATACCGCACGGTTCCATATTTCCACTATCCACCATTGAAATATCACGTGGATCATCCATATATGAAAGGAATGCGATAAATTCTTATTTCTATTCCTATAACATGAGCCTTTTCATGATTATACCATTAATCTTTGCGGCCATAATACCTTACATAGGCTTTGAAAAAACCTTTGCGATTCTAATTATCCCTGTTATTATTTCAGTGGCAGTAATTATTAAGAAATTCTGGAAGGACGATAAAATCTTCGGGGTTAATAAAAGCATGCTTTAACATAAATTTTATAAAAACCATTATATTATCTAATCTGTTATATTATAATTTAATATAA
>NZ_LKBH01000189.1:0-25423 GCF_001402935.1 Acidiplasma cupricumulans
AGTGCATTTTCATAATTCCCTGAATAATAATAGGCATCTGCCAGCATCTGATTGGTGTTATCTGATAATATCATGTAATCTATACTTTGCTTGTAATTGCCTGTGTAGAACAGGTACCTTGCTATCCTCATATTTGGTTTTTTTGGGTTAAGCGATATAATTTTATTTACAAGCGGTATTAATTTTTCCTTCTGGCCAGTTTCAAGAAGCAGATCACCAAGCAAATACATACACCTTATATCATTATTGATGGAAATGCAATTATTAATTGCATCCATGGCATAATCCTTACCATATAATTCAATGATAAGATCCACAAGTTTCCTGAAATCATCATAATTATAAAACTTTTGAAGGTATTCATTAATTAGATCAGCGCTGTATTTACCAAAGTATATAAGGTAATATACACGGTCAAACTCTGGCCGTTTATCCAGGAAATTATTTAAAAGTGATGCTATGTAATCATCATTAATCAATTCCCTTTTTGAACCTAGATAATCTATAAAACTGTTGAAATCATCATTTTTTATAAAACCTTTTAATTTTATGGTGTCAAAAATTTTATTTTCCGGGTCAACAGAATATATTAAATTTCTTAATTCTTCCGGTATATCATTAAATTTCAAATAATTATACAATATATCTGCAATATTTTTATTATAATATTTTTTAATGCTTTCCAGATTATCCCTAAAGTAATCTATTATGGGGCCATAATCATGTGAATCATTAAACCTCTGCAGGAGCTGTATAAATTTATGATCAAGCCTTTTATGCATAATCGAAAACATTCTTTTGTGTATCATTATTTCCATATATTATCTTTATGATTTTTGTTTTCATATCAAATTTATAAAAATTGGGAACCAAATTATTATAAAAATACTGTATATATCATTTTGATTATGGTAATTATCATTTGATAAATATTTAATGTACAAATGGTAAATAGGCTAATACCACAGCAATTTTATGCAGTATGTCTATTCCTGTTAAATCATAGAAGGCTATTCCTATGCCCATGCCCAGGAACATAGATGATAATAAATAGGCAAGGGTTCTTATACCAAAGAATATTATTATACCAGTAATGATGGCAATTAATGGCGCATATATACCTGCACCGGATGATAAATTCATTGATGTATAATGTAAAACATATGCGCTTAAAAAGGAGATAAATCTTGCGCCAAATATAATACCAATAATTATACCTACAATAGTCTCTATGTCATTCTTAATTTTTATATATTTTTTAATATCCATAAAAATATAAAACAAAAATAATATTATAACTTTTCTAATGTTGAGATTATATTTTTTGTTGTTTCAATTATGGCAACACTTCCCATGGATTTCAGGGCTGCCTCATGCCCCTCCCTGTTTGCCGATGAACAAGAATCAGATGCAACAACGGTATAATAACCGAGATTTAGAGAGTCCCTAACACTTGATTCCACGCCTATTTCTGTTGCAATGCCTGTAAAAATCAAGGTCTCTATTTTTGCGGCCTTAAGCATATTATCGATGTTTGTGCCAATAAATATGCTTGCAGTATTTTTATTTAGCACGAAGTCCCTATCAGAGGGCTCAAAGTCACTGTAAATTTCAGCCTCTCTGGATCCTGGTTTCATAAAAACCGGCAGTTTGGATGGGTCATCTATATGAAACCTTTTCATATAGGAATAAATTCCTGGTGCGGGCATGTATTCAAATGGAAGTGGTGTTATTTTAGTATAAATTAGCTTAATATTCTTTTTGCGTGCCTCTGCAATAAGAGATTTTATATTACCTATCAGCTCATCTTTGTTGAAAACATTCTCAACAAGACCATTTTGCAGGTCCCAGAGAACAATTGCTGTATGCTCAGGATTAATTATTTCATTAATATTCTCATATACTTTTTTTGTGCCAAGGTATTTCATAATTCATTAATTAATTATCTAATAAATATTTTATGTGTTTAACAAATTCATTTTTTCCATCCATGATATCATTGTAAAGCTCCCCTTTCAAAATTTTTGCCAGGGATGGATTTACACCGCCGGTATTTATTGAAATGCTAATGCCGCTTATTTTCATACTTGCAGAAGAAATAAAGTTTGATGTATTATGATTGGACACATTATCGCAGAGTATATTCATGGAATCTGCCGTTTTACATATTTCATTATTTAGTTCTTTATTTGATGTTGCTGCAAAAATAATAAAATATTTTTTACTAACATCATTTATACTGCCATTTCTGAGCATTAACCTTATTTTACCATTGGTGGCCAAAGCCTTTATGTATTCTGTTGCATTAACGCTTATAACTGTTATTTTGCAATTTTCATCTATTATTGTTTTTATTTTTCTTTCAGCAATTCTGCCGGCACCAAAGATTAAAACATTCTTATTTGATATATTTAATGCTATGTTATACACAGCACCAAATCTAAAATCTCCTTATAATTTTATTTCATTGCGAAAAATATTATTAATTAATACCATTCACTATTATGTTTAATGAGACAGAAAATCAGATAATAAATGTTGTTCATGAGCTTGCAGAATCAAAGATTAAACCCCGGGCACGGGAAATAGATGAGAAGGCTTATGTCCCCGAGGATATTATTCAGGCCATGAGGGATATGGGCCTCTTTGCACTTTATATACCAGAAAAATATGGTGGTAACGGCCTTCGATTCTCAGTTTTAATGAAAATTATTGAGGAAATCTCATATGCATGTCCAAGCACTGCATTAATACTTGATGGGACATTAACACTATTTGCCGAGCCGGTTATAATGTTTGGAAGCGAGGACTTAAAGCAAAGATACCTAACAAGGGTGGCTTCAGGTGAAATTGGAGGCCTCGCAATCACAGAACCCGGTGCCGGTAGTGACGCCGCATCGATAACCACAAGGGCGGAAAAATCAGGTGATGGCTATGTAATAAACGGAACAAAGACATTTATTTCAAATGGCAGAACGGCAAAGTTTTTTGTGGTTGATACAAGCACGGATAGAGCATTAAAGCATAAGGGCATAACAACATTTGTGGTTGATGCAAATACACCAGGTCTTGAAATAAGCAGGGATATACACAAGCTTGGAATCAGGGGGTCAAGCACCGTTGAACTGAATTTTAATAATGTATTTGTGGATTCCTCAAACATTGTGGGGAAATATAATGATGGTTTTAGGGTTATAATGGAGACCCTGGACGCTGGAAGGGTTGGTGTGGCGGCCCAGGCACTGGGAATAGCCAAATCAGCGTTTGATGAGGCACTTGAATATATTAATACCAGAAGACAGTTTGGAAATAAAATAATTAACTTTGAGGGTATACAGTTTACCATTGCGGAAATGGAATCAAGAATAAAAGCATCAGAGCTTTTAATTTATGATGCAGCTGATAAATATGATAAAAAGCAGAATTCAATTGAGGCATCATCAATAGCAAAAATGTATGCATCTGATACTGCCATGTATGTTGCAGAAAGGTCATTGCAGCTCTTTGGTGGATACGGTTATACCACTGATTTTAATGCTGAAAGGCATCTCAGGGATGCAAAGATAACCCAGATATATGAGGGCACAAATGAAATACAAAAACTAATAATTGCTAGGGAAATTATGAAAGGCCATGGTTTTATGTAAATTCTTAATATTAATAATTATAAAGTTTTTATATATTTTAACAATAGGCAACAAATGAAAACAGGGGAAAAAATTGATTTTGAATATAAGGGTGATTCATACAGTGGTATATTCATAAAAAATGATGGAAAAATTACCACAATAAAGCTATCAAATGGTTATAATATCAGCGCCCTAAATGAAAACATCAAAATTTTAAGGGAATATGAAAATAATTACGTTGCACAGGATAATATAAGGGAAATCAAAATAAATGGTAAAAATGAGGTTTACATATTAACCACCGGTGGAACCATCGGCAGCTCCGTCGATTACAGGACAGGTGCGGTTAAGCCTGTTAGGGATATATCGTATATATATAATTTTGTTAATAATATATCTGAATTTAATGTTAAACAGATAAATGTCGCAAATATATTAAGTGAAAATGTAAATTCAAAATACTGGATTGAGTATGCAAGAAGGGCCAGGGACGTTTTAAATAAAAATGCTGGTGTTGTAATATTCCATGGAACTGACACAATGCAGCATACAGCCTCTGCCTTATCCTTTATGTTTGAAAAATTAACAGGGCCAATAATACTTACTGGCAGCCAGAGGAGCTCCGACAGGCCAAGCAGTGATGCATTTATAAATATAGAGGCATCAATAAATTTTACAAAATCAGACATTGGCGAGGTCGGAATTGTGATGCATTCTGACACGTCGGATGGCACTGTGTCATTTCACAGGGGTGTAAGGGCCAGAAAAATGCATACAAGCAGAAGGGATGCATTTCAGTCCATAGGCATCAGGCCTCTTGCAACATACACTGATGGCAGGGTCAGCGTGAATAATAATGCCATGAAAAGACAGGATGAAAATATATTAAATGATAAAATGGATGATTCTGTATCAATTATTTATTTTTATCCCGGAATGCCAGAGGAGGACTTTATTAATATTGCAGCAAACAAAAAGGCAGTTATAATTATGGGTACTGGCCTTGGCCATGTTTCAGACAATATTATCAATGCGATTAAAAGGCTTTCCAAGGATACATATTTTTTTATGACATCGCAGTGCCTTTATGGTTCAGTTAATCTGAATGTTTACTCCACAGGTAGATATCTTCTGGATGCCGGTGTAATTCCACTTGGGGACATGCTACCTGAAACTGCCATGGTTAAGGCAATGTTCCTCCTTGCAAATTACCCCGATAACCTTGTAAAGTTAATGAAATCAAATCTGCGTGGTGAGTTGAACAGCAGAAGAATTCTGGAGTGGTAATAATGAAAATAGGTTTGGAGATACATTTTCAATTAAAGGGCGTTAAACTTTTCTGTAGCTGCAGCACTGAAGGAGAAAAATCTAATTATCTTTTTAAAAGAAAAATGACACCAACAATGAGTGAGATGGGCCATATTGATCGTGCGGCAAGATATGAGAATATACGAAACCGGGATTTCAATTACTATACCAGCACCAATTCATGTTTGGTTGATGCTGATGAGGAGCCACCGCATATGCCGGATGATTCTAATATAAATACGGCAATTATAGTATCAATGGCCCTTCACTGTAAAATTGTTGATTATGTTTCCTTTATGAGAAAAATAGTTATAGATGGGTCAAACACATCAGGTTTCCAGCGCACAGGGATTGTAGGGTTAAATGGATATGTAGAAACATCCCAGGGAAGGGTAAGAATTTCAACTGTTACACTAGAGGAGGATGCATCCAGAAAAATATCTGAAAGCGGTAAAAATGCGTTTTATTCTCTGGATCGCCTTGGAATTCCATTAATAGAAATCTCCACAGAGCCAGATATTAAGGATGAAAACCATGCAATTGAAACTGCAAGAAAGATAGGATTTATAGTCATGTCCACCGGAAAATTCAGGGGAGAGGTTGACTCCATCAGGCAGGATGTTAATTTTTCAATGGGCTACGGCCGTGTTGAGATAAAGGGAGTTTCCAAACTATCCCTGATAAAGGACACAATTAAATATGAAATTCAAAGACAAAAATCACTGGCAGACATATCCGGTATAATAAAGGCAAGGGGTGGAACAGAAATCACAGATTTTATGGATATTACACACATTTTAAAAGATACAGATTCAAAAATCATTAAAGCAGGGCTAAATAAAAATAAAAAGGTTTTCTGTGCTAAAATAAACAATGCCCGTGGCCTTCTTAAGAATGGAAATTACCGGCTTGGTAGAGAGCTTGCAGATGTCGCAAAAAATATGGGTATTGGTGGAATGATGCACAGTGATGAACTTCCCGGATACGGTCTCACCGATAATGATGTAAATAATATTAACAATTTTATGGGCATTGAAAATAATGATGCCATCATAATGGTAATTACGGACCCTGAAATTATAACCGCCTTTAAATCTGAGCTTGATGAAAGGCTGAAAAATTTAATGTCAATGAATCTTGCAGAAACAAGGGCAGCAACTGAGGATGGTGAAACAAGGTTTTTAAGGCCACTCTCAGGTGGTGAGAGAATGTACCCTGAGACGGATATTGGCTTAATAGAAATACCACTAAAACGGCTTAATAGCCTTGAAGGGCTTGTTCCCGAATCCATGGAGGACGCATTAAACAATTTAAAAAATAATTATGGTTTCTCACAAACAGAGGCCATGGGAATAATAAATAATAATCTTTATGGGGATTTCAAGGATTATATTAAAGTATTAAACGAACCAAAAATAATTTCAAGGATTATACTTCAAAAATTACCTGAATATGAAAAAAAATACAATAAGAAATTATCAGGAGATGAACTGATGGAGATATTTACCATGGCAAATGAAAACAAATGGGGTCGTGATTCTGTTGAAAAGGCTCTTGAATTATACGTATCAGGGAAGTATCCATTAAAAATTCTGGCAAATGCCGAAGAATTAAAACCTCTGGATGCCGGCAGATTAAGGGAGATAATTATAGAATTGATGAGAACACAGGAAATAACAGAGAAAAATCTAATATATTTATTAAAGAATAAAACTAAGTCGTCATTTGATGCCAGAGACGCAATAAAAATATTCGAAAATATTAAAAATAATTCGTAATACGATTTTATGAAATGTACTTTTTTGATTAAAATTACAGTTTTTGTATAACAAATATCAAATAAAGTATAAAAAATTTTTACATTTGTTTATTGTGGAACCTTTAGTTTTCTTACTAACGACATTATTATATATAGATAAAAAATATACACTTAATGTTAACGGGTTACATTGCATTAATGATTACAATAATTTTGGTTGGCCTTTCCCTTTATTTGCTATTTAAAATCCTGCCATCAATTTCACAGAACAGGTACAGGCCATGGAAGATAAGCCTTAAAAGAAAGGATATTATGGAAAACCTGGCGATAGAAAACAATCCACCGGCAAAGGACGATTCATACCTGCATCCATTTGAGAGCGGTGAGGTTGCAAAGGAATATCCTGCTGGAAATATAACAGTGCAGTATTATGTAATAGTCTTATTATTTGTTCTCTTCGATATAGATATGCTTTTATTGCTTCCCTGGGCATTTGATTTTTACTCACTTGGCCTATTTTCGTTCATAGAGACAATTATATTTATAGCCATGCCATTATTTGCTGTATACTATGCCTTTAGACGTGGATATATGAGGTGGATGAGATGAAGACCGGAGACCTGGGAGTTAAAACAACAACACTGGAAAAGGCCCTTGAATGGGGCAGATCCAACTCGCTCTGGCCCCTGACCATGGGGCTGGCGTGCTGCGCCATAGAAATGATGGCCACCCAGGCTGCAGATCTGGACATATCGAGGTTCGGCAGTGAAATATTCAGGAATTCTCCAAGGCAGTCAGATTTAATGATAGTTGCAGGTACAACAACAAAAAGAATGGCACCAAGGGTCAGAAGGATATATGAGGAAATGCCCTATCCAAAATATGTCATAGCAATGGGTGTATGCGTTATTCAGGGCGGGCCATACGTCGATGGTTATTCAGTTGTCCTCGGTGTTGATAAGGTTATTCCGGTGGATGTTTATGTACCCGGCTGCCCACCCTCTCCACAGGCCTTAACATACGGAATAATAACACTTCAGAAAAAAATAAGGGGCGAAACGGACAGGTGATTTTATGTATAATATAATTGCTGATGAAAAGGATAAGGGAGGAATGAGGGTAATCACCCTGGATAAGAAGGATTTAATAGAGGCAATGACAGAGTTTAAATCACAGGGATATTATCTCTCATCAATAACCGGCGTTGATATGAAAGATCATCTGGAGGTTATTTATCATTTACATAATTTCGATAAAAATGAGTACCTTGGTGTCAAGGTATTAACCTACGATTCAAAGGTACCATCACTTGTTGGTTTATGGAAGGCAGCAGACTGGGATGAACGCGAACAGTATGATCTTATGGGAATAATATTTGAGGGACATGAAAACCTAAGACGCATACTACTTCCAGATGAGTGGGTAGGCCATCCGTTAAGAAAGGATTATGATTTAAAGAAGGTTCAGTATGTAAGCATGGATTCTGAGGGAAATGAGCATGTAAGCTTTGATGAAAGGGAGGGCTGGTAATGTCAAGATATACTGTATTAAACCTTGGCCCCGTGCACCCCTCAATACATGGAATATTAAGATTCAGGGTTAAATTAAATGAGGAAATCATAGAGGATGTTGATATAACCATAGGATTTCTGCACCGCAATGCAGAAAAGATCTGTGAGCTTAATATTTATGCTAACAATATCATATATTTCGATAGAATGGATTATCTGGACGCAATGAATATGGAGCTTGGATATGTAACTGCGGTTGAAAAATTAACAGGCATAGAGGCACCGGAAAGGGCACAATGGATTAGAATGATTATGGCCGAATTAAACAGGCTTGCAGCCAGGCTTGTTGGACTTGGTGCTTTTGGCCTTGATATGGGCATGCTAACCCCATTCTTTCACTGCTTTGCAGAAAGGGAAAAAATCCAGAAAATATTTGTGGAGGCCTCCGGTGGAAGGCAGGAGGTAAATTACATAAGCATTGGCGGTGTTTACCAGGACTTTAATGAAAAAATTATAAATGACATCAGGGAATTTTCGAAAAATTTCAAAAAGAGGCTTGAGGACATATATAACATGTTTATACACAGTGAAATATTCTGGCAGAGGAATGATGGAATAGGAATCCTCGAACCTGATGTGGCACTGGATTACGGTGTTACCGGCCCACTTTTAAGGGGGTCAGGCATTGCATACGATGTTAGAAAGGATGCACCTTATCTATTCTATGATAAGGTAAACTTTGATGTGCCCATATCGCACAGGAAGGATAACATTGGAAGGTTTGTGCTGAAAATTGAGGAGATGAGGCAGTCCATCAGAATTATAGATCAGTGCCTTGATAAGATACCGGATGGGCCATATTTTAATAATAAGGCAAAAAAATCATTGATGCTAAGGGTTAAGGGTGATGGAGAGGTCTTTTCAAGGGTTGAATCCGACAATGGTGAATTTGGTGTTTATGTAAGGGGGGATAATACAGTAAAACCTTACCGTGTTCACGTCAGGAGCCCGGCATTTAAGAATATATCAGTAGTACCTGTAATGGCAAGGGGCTTAATGATAGCAGATTTGATTGTGATCATAGGATCAATAGATACTGTAATAGGTGAGATTGACAGATGAATCTATTAATTAGAATTCATGACTGGTTTTCGTTTCTTGGGCCTGGAGTTTCCTACGGTATAGCATATTTGCTTGAAACAATATTCATCTTAATATTTGTTGGAATTTCATTTATGGCCCTAATATATGTATTCAGAAAATACATGGCAAGAATACAGCTGAGGATAGGACCAAACAGGGTTGGAAAATATGGTCTGCTGCAGGTTGTTGCCGATGCGTTTAAACTTATTGGCAAGGAATCAATACTTCCAGCAAACAGGGACGATCTGGCCTACAGGCTCGCGCCCTTAATTATAATGATGACAACCATGGTATCATTTGTTATAATCCCATATGGAAGTCTTGCCTACTTTGGGTCGCTTACAATAACACATTCTGATGTTACACTAGTACTTTTATTTGGAGTTTTATCACTGCTGCCCATTGGAGAAATCCTTGCCGGAATAAGCACAAAGAGTAATTATGCATTGCTTGGTGCCTTAAGGGGGGTTGCAAAGGATGTTTCATTTGAGGTTCCAATGCTAATAAGTGCACTGGCCATAATAATGATATCATCCAGGTCGTTTATAACAGGGGCACAGACATATAACAGCCTGAGTCTTGCAGGTATAGTTGAAAATCAGGTAATACCATATGGAATTATTGACCCCCTCGGCCTTCTCATATTTTACATATCGATGGTGGCCAGGGCATCATTTACACCATTTGATCTGGCCGAAAGTGATAGTGAATTAATAACAGGATACACAACAGAGTATTCTGGAATGAGATTCGGTCTATTTTATATAGGTCTTTTTGGCATGGTTTACCTTGGTTCATTCTTTGTTTCAATTTTATACCTGGGTGCATATAATGGGCCGGCAAGTTCTGATTTAGGGTTTATATACCTGTTTATAAAAACAATAATACTTGTTTTAATAGCATTCCTGGCATGGGTGTCCCTGCCAAGAATCAGGGTTGATAAATTCGTAAATCTCGGCTGGAAATACCTGCTTCCCATATCCATTATAAATCTTGTTTATGCAGGCCTGTTTGTTTTGTATATAAGGTGATGAAAGATGGTTGCAACAGTAAAGGAGGTAAAAATACCAAAAAAGCCGATTCCGGTCATAGGTTCATTGCAGACAATGTATAATATAGGAAGGTTCATGTTTAAGAAGCCTGTGACTGTTCAGTATCCAGAGGATAAGGGAGAAATACCTGAAAGATTCCGTTTTAGAATATTTCTGAGCCCTGAGGCATGTATTGGATGCACATTATGCGAGCAGGTTTGTCCAAACCACAGCATTAAGATGGAGGTCTGGAAAATAGATGAGGAGGCAAAACCCAAGGGTGACGTTGTTATAGAAACTGCCAGAGGGGCAAGAGAAAATCTTCAGAACAAGAGGCACATTTACCCGGATGTAAATTTTGGAACGTGCACGGTTTGCAGAAACTGTGAGGAAATATGCCCCACAGATGCAATATACCTAACACATCAGTTCGAGGATGCAAGAACCAGAAACAGTTTTACATACTCACCAAAGGAGCTAACAATGCAGGAGGATGAGGTCATAAAATGATTTATACGTTAATTTTTCTTATACTGGCAGCCATTGCGGTCATTTTTGCTGCGGCAAGCGTAAGAACCAATAATCTAACCCATTCAACAATATATCTTCTTATGTTTCTTCTTGATCTGGCTGCAATGTTTATACTGCTTGGCCTTAGCTTTATCGGCGCTGTTGAAATCCTTGTATATGCTGGCGCTGTTATAATACTAATTGTGTTTGTTTTAATGCTGACCGGAGGCTATGAAAATGAAGAATAAATTGCAAAAAATTGCGGTATCGGTATTTTTTATAATATTCGCGGCAAACATACTTTTCATTAGGGCAAGCTTTATACCAAGGACACAGAATTTATTTAATATAGGAAAATTACTCTTTTCAGCCTACCTTGTTCCATTTGAACTGCTTTCAGTTATACTTGTTGCATCCATCATAGGTGTTATGTTTATAGCAGGTGAGGTAAAATGAATATTATATATGTACTTGAATTATCATTACTTCTTTTTACAATAGGCATATACGGTATTATAACATCCAGGGTTGGAATAAGGCTTATAATATCACTCGAAATTCTTTTAAACGCTGCATTAATAAACGTTGTGGGCATAGCATCATTATATTATTCCACAAGCCTGATAATATTTGCATTATTTATTATTGCTGTTGGCGTAATAGAAACTGCTGTGGGCATAGCAATATTTACAGTTGTTTATAAAAAATATGGTAAGATTAACATTTCACTGCTGAGGGAGATAAAATGGTAGGCATATACTTTTTAATTTTTATATTTCCATTAATTGCATTTCCTGCTGAATACATAATTGGAAAATACAGACTAAAATTATCTGGAATTTTCAGCTCAATAATGATATTATTATCATTAATACTTGTAATAGATGCATATCTGTATCTTTTAAATCATAATGCAATATATGTCCATTACCAGTGGTTTTATAATATAGATTTTGGTATATACATAGACCATCTTACCGTTTTAATGGCAATGATGGTTTCCTTTGTTTCATTAATGATTAATCTCTTTGCCATATTTTATATGAGGGAGGACCCAAGAAAAAATATATACTTCTCAGAAACAAGTCTGTTTGTTACAGCAATGCTGGGGCTTGTTATATCATCCAATCTGGTTTTATTATTCCTTTTCTGGGAAATAGTCGGGCTTTGCTCATATTTATTAATAGGCTTCTGGTTTTTCAAGCCAAATGCAGCCTCTGCTGCAAAAAAAGCATTTCTTGTTACAAGGGTGGGGGACCTTTTATTTATTATAGGCATGGCAGTGCTTTACACCTCACTTGTTAAAATAAGCCCTGTGAGCCCCCTCAGCATACCATATCTTATTACAAATGCACATAAAATATCCATTTTAATTGGAAAAAATACGCTTGCACTTGCAACACTCTTAATTCTTGCAGGGGCCATAGCAAAATCAGCTCAGTTCCCGCTGCACGTGTGGATACCTGATGCCATGGAGGGCCCAACCACTGTTTCCGCCCTTATACATGCGGCAACAATGGTTACCGCCGGTGTTTATCTTGTGGCAAGAGTTTTTCCATTATTTGAGTACTCAGCGGCATACTCACTTTATACCGTTACCGCCATAGGTGCATTTACAGCATTTTTCGCAGGCATACTAGGCATAGTCATGAATGACATAAAGAGGGTACTTGCATATTCAACAATAAGCCAGCTGGGTTACATGCTGGCATCGATAGGCCTTGGAGGTATTATTGGCTATTCTGGTGTCACATTTGGCATGTATCATCTTGTGGTTCATGCCATATTTAAGGCACTTTTGTTTATGTCTGCAGCAGTTATACTAATAGCACTGCTTGAATTGAGGGATATAAAGCAAATGGGGGGTCTCTTCAGAAGAATGCCTGTAACCGCAATTCTTATGCTAATAGGCGCAATAACACTTGCGGCCATACCGCCAACAGCTGGATACTTTTCAAAGGGCCAGATTATATCAGCATCATATGAATATTATTTAAATGGGGGAAGCATTATACCATGGCTTTTGCTTCTCTTTAGCGAAATTCTTACTGCGGTATATACATTTAGAATGTATTTTCTTGTATTTCTTGGGAAGCCAAGATCATACCTTGCCGAACATGCCAGGGACCCAAAACTTGTATATTTAACGCCCCTTATGGTGCTTGCATTTCTATCGCTTACCCTTGGAATTATTCAGAAGCCATTCTATAAATTTTTATACTCTGGAGTAAATATATATACACCACCACTTTACATAGCTGTAATACCCGTAATATTTTCATTTATAGGCATAGGAATAGCATATATGATATATTATTACACAGTAAATAAGAAGATAGATATATCAAGAAATCCTCTGTACAGAATAATTAAAAACAAATTTTATCTTGATATCATTTATACTGATTATGTTGCTGAAAGGATCATATTACCATTATCATTTTATATAGGCCATGGGGATAGAACATATGATAACAGCATAGATAAAATGGGTTCTGACCTTGCTGATGCCGGTACCGGCCTTAGAAAAATTCAGACGGGTTCTGCAGGTTATTATGTTGTTTTTCTGCTCATAGGTCTATCTATATTATTCATAATAATAGAACTTCTGGGGATGATTAAATAATGTTCCTTCCATATTTTCTTCTGGTATTATTTATAGGCGTGGTTATTACATTCTTTGCCAGGTCATATGCCAAATACTTTTCAATGGTATTTCTTGGTATAATGTCTGTGGCCTTTGTAATATACTCTTTCATTAGGTTTAATAATTACCTTGGAAATATAATTGCAAAATACAATTATGTTCTGGCAAATTATACAAGTTCAGGAATACATATAGAGTTAAATTTTTCACTTGGCCTCACAGGGTTCACAGATTTATTGGTTATTATGGCACTTATTGTGACAATATTTGCACTTTCCATAGGTGAAAGGGAAAATAACGACACATTCTTTGGGCTTTTAATGTCAGTTGGATTTGGTCTTGTTGGTTTATTTTCTGTCAGAAATTTTCTGTTCTTTTATATATTCTGGGAGGTTGTTTTAATACCGATGTTTTTCATCATAGCAAAGTATGGCACAATAAACAAGGAAAAAATATCAATTAAATTCTTTATTTATACACATGTGGGGTCACTTTTTCTGCTTCTATCAATATTCATGCTTTCTACATATTATTTTATTGAATTCAAGGTATTTACATTTCAGATATCAGATCTTATGAATCTGGCATTTCAGAAATCACTGCCAAAATTCGCACTTTATTTCTCATTTTTTGGTTTTCTCCTTGCTTTTCTAATCAAGCTCCCAACATTTCCATTACATGAATGGCTGCCCAATGCACATTATACAGCGCCATTTTCAGGGAGTATTTTATTATCCGGCGGACTTTTATCCATGGGTGGTTATGGACTTTTAGGCATATTATACCCGGTTACACCACTATTCCCAAAGAGTCTTGTCTACTTTTTAATAATACTTGGCCTAATAAGCGTTGTTTACTTTGCATTTACATCAATGTTCCAGACAAACCTGAAAAGGATGATAGCATACTCGAGCGCAGGCGAAATGGCATTTGTGACAATATCGTTTGGCACAAGCATTATATCAACAGGATATGTTAAAACATTTGACCTTGCAGGCGGAATGTACCAGACCATAGCCCATGCATTTGTTACATCCCTTGCCTTCGCCTCATTGCTGTTTATTTATAAAAGAACCCATACAATACAGGTTTATGGCCTTGGTGGCCTTTACAGGCAGATGCCATACGCATCAACATTTTTCCTTGCCGCACTCCTCGGATCGCTTGGACTGCCTGCACTTGCAGGCTTTATAGGTGAATTTTCTGTTACAGTTTCATCATTTGAAACAATAGGATTGTTTGCAATTATAATTATTTTCGGGCTTATAGTTACTGCTGCATATTTTATATGGGCAGCACAGCGTTCATTGTATGGTTTTTATAATGAAAAGCTTGGCCCGCTTAAGGATCTTACAAAACCGGAGTTCTTAATACTTTTATTTATGCTGGTATCTTCCATATTTTTTGGTGTTTATCCAACATTAATGTTTAAACTGCTTGCCTCCTATGCAAAAGCTCTTAGTGTGGTGTTTTGACATGGATTATGAATATTTTTACTCAATAATATTGCTTGGTATTGCAGGTTTCGTTGCGCTGGCATTTGGCATAAGAAAGGATAATAAAAAGGCCATGGCATTATTTACATTAATTGTACTGGCACTGGCCTTTATACTATCCCTGATATTTTCAAATAATTATTCTTCATACGGTCTTATTTTCAATGATTTTGATTCATTCTGGGCACTTATATTCATTGCGTCATCAATGATGATTGTAATACCATCATTAAACGATATAAGGGGGAGATATGATGTATTTTATTCCCTTATAATTTTTATGACATTAACCATGCTGGTATCTGCATACACATATAACCTTTTAATATTATTTGTATCATTTGAGGGTGTTAGTATAATAACATATGTGCTTGCAGCATATAACAAAACAAGGCGTAACCTGGAGGGCTCACTTAAATATTTCATAATAAGCACTGTGGGCACAGCATTTAATGTTCTTGGAATATCATTCTTTTACCTTGGGCTTAGAACCTTTAATCTTTTCGATGTAAATCATATATATTTTGATAAGGCTGTTCTCATTGCATTTATATTTATAATAATTGGTTTTGGATTTAAGCTTGCAATATTCCCCATGCAGCAGTGGGCCATTGATACATATGATGGATCACCAAACTCAATTTCTGCCTTTCTTTCCACGGGCAGCAAGATTGTCGCATACATGATTCTATTAAAAATACTCGTTCTTGGATTTTCTGCATTTTATAACTATGTATTTTATTTCTTCGCAATATTATCAATACTTACAATGACATACGGCAATGTTGCAGCACTGTCACAGAATAATTTAAAACGGATTCTGGCATATTCAAGCGTTTCGCAGGCAGGTTACCTGATACTTGTTTATGCACTTATAAGCTATTCATATTACAATATTTCATCACCCGTTCCGGCAGCCACATATATAAGGCTTGGTATTGCAACGGCAATGTTTTATTCCCTTGTTTATATATTCATGAAGGGCGGGTCATTCATTGCCATGAGCCTTATTAGGAAGGATAAGATAATGATAGATGATATTAGGGGTCTGTCCAAAAAATCACCGGCATCTGCATTCTCGTTCTGGATTCTGCTTATTTCCCTGGCAGGCGTTCCAATTACAGGCGGATTCCTTGCAAAATACTTTTTATTCTTCTCACTTGTTGCAGCCGGTCTGTGGTGGCTTGCAGTCATAGCAATTATCAACAGTGTAATATCTGTATTTTATTATTTTAGAATTATAAGGGAATCCTATGTTTACGATAGCAGGGTGGAATTTAATTTAACACCATCGGTAAAGTATTCACTAATAGCCACAGCAGTACTTACTGTGGCCTTTGGTGTGGTGTTCTTCCTTTATACGTATCTGGTGGGTATAGCGGTAATATGAGGTGTTAATGTGGATGTAAATGATGTTATTGAGGTATTTAAGGATTCAATTGACCAGGGTGATCTTGTGAATGCCTACTCCGTTCTGGCAAAGAATTTAGAAAGATATAAACATGCCAGAAAAATTAAACAGGAAAAACTTTTACAGCATATAATTAATGTTATAGAGGGAAATGAATCCATGGATGATTTTTCCAAATTTCTTGAAAATGAGGACCTGAGCTTTATACCATATATTGAATCCTATGAACAGTATAAGCAGTCATTAATGGATCATATAGTATACGCAATGAACAGGTATAATATAAAATACCCGTCATATGATGCAAAGAGGTGCGGTGATCTATGAAAAGCTATACTGAATGTTTTGAGGATCTTAAGGATGACCCATTAAGTGCTGCGGAATGCATACACTGCCTTCAGAAACATGGAGAGGTTGTCCTTTTCAGTGATGAAAAGAAGAGGCTAATTCTATGGCGTGAGGAATTTGATAACTATCCGGTGCCATTTATGGAAAAAATATCACAGCTTCTTGAAATCCATACAAGAGATGATTACGAGAAAATGGATAAAAAATTTAAC
Source organism: Acidiplasma cupricumulans (assembly GCF_001402935.1). NCBI lineage: Archaea > Methanobacteriati > Thermoplasmatota > Thermoplasmata > Thermoplasmatales > Ferroplasmaceae > Acidiplasma > Acidiplasma cupricumulans. The sequence continues at coordinate 17,006 of NZ_LKBH01000189.1, forward strand.
CTTACAATGTATTAATATGGAGTTTTTGCGTACTCCACCTCGGTTTTGTATCCAAGTTTTTTATATTTTTCCAGTATTTTTTCAACATTCTGCCTTACTATTCCGGTATTCTGGGTGAAGGTTAACGACACAACCTTCTTTTCCTTATTTATTATTATAAAACCAATGGTTTTGTCCTCAGGCATAATTTCGTCGGTTCTTGCATATCCCTCTATGAATTCCTCAAGGCTATCCTCTGGAAGCGGGGATGTAATCACATCCAGCAGCGCATTAAATGAATCCTCAAATTTGGAAAGCAGCACACATATTGTTGATGGATGCACATTTTTAAGTTTTAAATTATACATGACACACATTACCATAATTGGCTATGTCAATAATTTATATTGATTTTATGTTTTAGAGTTATTTACAAAATAATATTTTTATGATGCACATAGAAATTTATATTTAAAAATGGTTTTAAATCTATATTATTTTTTTCCAAATATTGCATTATTTTTATTCTGGTTATTTTTTGGTTTTTCCTTTATTATACTCTTTGAATTCTTTATTCCAAAAGGATTTATTTCAGGTTCATTTACCTCAAGTATCTCATTCTCCTTGCCGCCCCTTACCTTTGTTTTTCCATTTTTAATTGGTGCATCAGGAATCAATAATTTTTTGTTAGGTACAGGTTTAATTGAATTACGGTTTCCGTTATTATCCTCACTCATGGTTTAATAATTATATTATTTTATAAATTTTTTATCATTTATTTCATAATATATGTATTTATGTAATTGTATTTAAGGTCTATATAATTTTCTTCCCTGAATCCATGGTTTTCAAATATTTTTTTAAGCCAGTCATGTTCTATCCTTATATTCACAGGTGGGCCAATTGGGGCATTATTCTTAAATTCTATCAGTATGACCTTTAATGGTTTTTTAGAATTACCAATCATAAAATTAAAAATATAATCCTTGCACTCTATATCATGGAATACCAGTGAATAGAAAACCTTGTTAAAATTTTTTATATCAAGGCTGCATATATCCTCGTTTATAATTTTTATATTATTTTTATCCATTGAATTTTTTCTTATTAATTCCACAGCCTCTGGATTTATTTCAACAGAATAAACAGTGTCAACATAATTAGAAAATAATCTTGAATAATATCCGGATCCGGCACCAACATCAACTATTATGTCATTTCTATTAAGATCAGCTGCAGAAAGAACATCACCTGAAGGAATGTTCTTTTCCCTGAATTCATTTATCCGGTCATAACGGCTCATAGGGCCATATAATAAATAACTATAAAAATAATTCACTCACCTATTTTTGACGAAATTATTTTAAAGGCATCTGTAAGATTTTTTTGGTCAAGTATTATAATTGTATCATTGTAAAAAGATATTATCTGCAATATATTTATATCTGATAATAGTGAGGTAATATAATTAATGTAACCTGTTGCCTTCTCTATTGCTTCTGGACTGTTTATTATCAGTTCGCCAAGGTTTGTATCAACCTTTAATATCTGTTCATCAGGCACATATTTCATTATTTCTGATGCTATAACATCCTCAGCTATTAATGCTATGCCATCCGATGTATCAACAATTTTTACAGAATTTAACCTTTTATTATTTAATATAATGTTGGTTATTATCTTTAAATTATTATATGTCCTTTTTATAACAATAATCGAAAGCCCTGAAACCATCTCAAGATTGGATTTTTTGAGAATCTCCTTTTTTAATGGGTATGGATCCTTATAATCATAGCGTTTCAACGCTGCAAGTACGGCGTCAAAATTTTCTATTGACATTTCATGCATTATATGTCTGGCAAGTGCCGACTGGTTAATTATTCCAATATTCATGCTATTTCTTATGTCCGGATTGTCCCTTAAAAACTGCTGAACTTTCTCAGAGGTTGTTGACATTTTTTAAGGTATATATTTAATATATTTATTAATTTATGCGATTTAACCATAAATGTTTTTTATCACATTAAACTTATTAAAAACATGCGGATAAATGAAATATTTCTATCATTACAGGGGGAGGGCATTTACACGGGTGAAAAAATGCTCTTCATAAGAACAGAATACTGCAATTTAAGGTGTTCATGGTGTGATACAAAGTACTCATTTAATGAGGGCACTGAATATTCATTGGATAGGATTATTGATATAATTCATGGATGGCATCAAAAAAACGATTTTAACTGGATATGTATCACCGGTGGGGAACCCCTACTTCAGAGAGATTTAAATGATCTTGTTAAATTGATATACCCTGAATATAAAATACTTTTAGAGACCTCAGGCAGTATTGATATCAAAAGATTCCTACCATTATATAAAAATGTTTACAAGGATATAGACTTCAAGCTGCCATCATCTGGGATGTATGGAAAATTTAATTATAATAACCTTAATTATATGTCAGATGGAGATTATATAAAATTTGTTGCTGGAGATATAAAAGATTTTAACACTGCAATTGAGGAGATAATAAAAATAAAAAATAATATAAATAGAAAGATACAATTCATAATACAACCGGTGTATAAATCTAGCATTAGGGAGATTGCAGAAAAATTTATTGAATCTGCCCCCGCGGATGTTAAATTTATGATACAGGAACATAAATATATATTTGGCGATCTTAGAGGTGTATAATGTCAGAAACTGAGTATGGTGAGGATGAACTTAGGGATAGCATTAAGAGGTTAATATACAATTTACATGAAAAATACGGATGGTTTAATGATGAGGAGCTCGAAAACACTCCAAGAAGAATAGACAGCTTTTTCAGGGAATGGCGCCAGTCTGGAGATTTCAATTTTACAAAGTTCAGGCTGGAGGGCAAGGAAAGCATGGTTATATTAAAGGATATAACATTTTATTCAATGTGCTCACATCATCTTCTGCCCATTGAGGGTACTGTTAGCATAGCATATCTGCCAAAGCCGGCAGGCTATATTGCTGGTGTCAGCAAGCTGGTAAGATCGGTTAATAAAATAGCGAGCAAGCCGCAGCTGCAGGAAAATATGACATCAGAAATTGTGGATTTTCTATACAATAATCTTGATCCATTGTTTGTCATGGTAATTGTCAAGGGGAAGCACATGTGCATGATGATGCGCGGTGTCAAGCAGGAGAATGCTGTCATGGTAACCTCATCACTTAAATATAATCCATCGGTTAAAAAGGCGGTAAGGTCATTAAAGGCTGAGGCCATGAAGATGATCGGTGATTAATTATGTTTACAATAAAAATACTTGGAAGGGAAAAAAATTTAACATGGAGTTCCGGGCACTACGTCCCGGATAATATAAAATGCAGGCGCCTTCACGGGCATGATTATGCCCTTGATGTTGAAATTCAGTGTAATGAAATCTCAGAAAACGGCATGGTTATAGATTTTACCGTGATAAAAAATCTTGTGAAACCTTTAATAGATTCCATGGACCATAAATTTATAATCCCTAAAAATGATATAAAATATGAAAGGGAAAATAATTACTATGTTTATGTCAATGATCAATTGAAGCTTGTAATAAACTCTAATGAGGCATTTGTTTTTGAATATAATGTCGGATCTGCAGAATATATAGCAATTTTCATCTATAATAAATTAAAAAATGAGCTAATTAAATATTTAAATAATTTTAAACTTTATATTACTGTTTATGAGGGATATGGCAATACTGCAACATTTACAGAATAATATTTAATTTTCGTTGATATTTGAATAATTTTCTATTGTAACAAGATCCATTCTCTTTATTTCCATCTGCGATGCAATAATCATATCAATGTACTCCCTTGCACGGTAATCAGGTATTAAAAAACTGGCATAAATTCTTCCCATTTTTTCATATATAAAAGAGTACTGCCACGATATTCTTGATTCAAATGTTTTTTTTCCTAATATTGCAAGAAAATCATCCTCTATTTTGGTTGTGTAAATTCCATCCTCCCTTGATATTATATTTATACCATCATATTTTGTTAAATCATCATTTGAATACAAAATTATTCTGAATTTATTATTAACCGGATAATTATCTATAAGCTGGGCAATTGTATCTGTATTTTTAAGCAGCTGGGCAACCCTGGCATTGTTAAATTCATCATACTTTATGCTAATTACTATATTTTTAAAATTTTGGCAGCTGTTTCTAATGTTGGCATATATGCTTTTAACCGGCCTTAACAATATTTTATTTATATTTTTAGCCTGAACAATCTGGGATAAAATTATATTGGAAAATTCCTGCAGCTTATTATGATGGAAGTAACCCTCCATTACTATGCTTCCTGATTTAAGCCAGTATGAATTAATAATTAATCCGTCTATATTGGATATACTGTCAATTGTATCCTTTATATTTCTATTATTTATCCTTCCAAGTGCCATAAAATAATTTTTTCTTTCCTCAACATCAAACAACGGAAAAAGGTATCTGTATTTATCGGCATCATTTTTGGGGAAAAAAACATAGAAATATATTGATTTTTCTTCCGATATTATTGCTATTTCACCGTTATAAGAAAGCTCCCTTGATATCTCAGTAATCTTGGACCAGTCATTGAAATGTATCTCAAAGTGCATGTCCAGTTTATTATCTATATCCTCTATCTCCACAGTATATTATTTAATATTTATATTAAAATGTTTTCATATTTTAATTTGCATTTTTAAATACTGGCATGTCCATTTCTGATTGTTTTACAGGTCTGTTAATAAATATAACCGGTATAAATAAAATGAACTGAAATACTGCCCAGAATGCAGTAATTGCATTATACAAAGAAAAGTGTATTATCAGGTAAACAGATGAAAATCCCAATAAAAACATCATGGTGAACTGCGGCCAGAACCATCTCCATGGCATTGTACCTCCTGTTCTTGCAGTGGTGAACGGTTTTTTCTTTCTTAGAATTGCATAAATCACAGACTGTATGCTCAATGAAAACATAAGCATGTTTGCACCCATATTGTATAATAAATACCTAAATGGAGCACCCTTTGATACATTTGAATAAAAGAATGAAAACATTACTATAATTGTATATGGAAGCCATGCAAAAAAATATATGATGCTATTAACGGTTAGAACCTTTATACCGAGGACATCAAGAAACGGGGCTATTAGAAAAACAATATAAAAGAATCCGAAGAAATACCACGTAGCAGCCGCAAACCAGTCAATCCTTTCCACCAGGCTGTATTTTTTTGAAAAAATTATGTTTTTAAAAACCTTGGGTACAAGTGACAAAGATCCAAGCATCCATCTTGATTGCTGGTTTACATATCCCTGCATTGTTGTTGGGGCCCTTCCAAATACCAGTTTTTTATTATAGTAAAGCCCGTGCCATCCCCTGGCTATTAAATTTAGTGATGTGGCTATATCCTCAACTATATTTGTTTCATCAAAATAATTTACTGATTTTAAAGCATTAAGCCGGTAAATAACATTTGTACCGCATGAGAATAATGATCCTGTTACACTCTTCCCCTCTGTTAAAATTTCATAAAATAAAAACTGTTGCGCCTGGGCCAGCTCTGGAAGAACACCACTGTCAGTGTTGGCATATACCTGCGGAACCTGAACAAATCCAGCCTCTGGATGACTATCCAGCAGGGCAACAGTCTCCCTGACAAAATCCGGTGCAGGCGTCTGGTCTATATCTATGACAGCCACATACTCTACATTAAGTGTTCTCAAAACATTGTTTAATGCGCCGGCCTTATAACCGCTACGGTTATTCCTGTGTATGTAGTGTAAATTAAGTTTCTGGCATATCTCCTTAATGGGTTCTGTATCAACCTTATTGGAATCATCAAGTACATAAATCTCTGCATAATTTGATGCATTTGTATGAATTGCCAGCAAATTGTCTATGCACATATTTATATCCTCGTTAAATATTGGTACCAGAATGGCCACCCTGTTTCTTAATGACGGCAGATATGCGGAATTTATGGTATCAGGATACTTATAAATACTTCTCCTGAAAGATATAAAGTATGAAATACTTTGAATTCCAAAGAAAACCGTGGCAAGCCAGAACCAGAATGTAAAAATATATTCTGGTAAATCTCCATGCTTTAAAATAATTGCAGCATATAAAGAGGATATAATCCCAGCTATAATAAAAATAATGGACAGTACTGAAAGAATATTTGCCACGATAAATATTCTTTTTTTCAGTTAATCACCTATATTTTTAAATATGTCTGAACTCCCAGAATTCGCGGGGGGGGGGGGGAAGAAATTCCTGAATTTTTTCCATCCATTATTATACCTGCCGAGGTAATTTTAAACTTTGATGGGGTGGAATCAAATATTGAGCCCCTCATTTTAACAATTCTTAATGTTCTATCTATATTTTCGCCGGTGGTTACATAATCAAGCTTGATAATACCTGTAACATAATATTCCTCCATACCAAAAACGCTTAATTCAGTGGTTCTCAATCCACTTGTTATAATAACTGTAACATCCTTCATTGCAAGGCTGTTAAGGAATAGGTTTATGTAATCATCATCAGGTATAAGCAGTAATGTAACAGGGTCTATAACAACGCGTTTTATGTTTTTTGTAATTATTATTCTTTTTAATTCTGTAATAATTTTAGTAATAAATTTTCTGAAATCTGTATTACCTGAAGAAACCTCAGACTTCATGACCCTTATCTGGTCTGATATTTCCATTATCTCTATCATTTTATTTTCATATGCCTCTCCAAAGCCTATGTCCATTGTTCTTATATTATCCAAAAACTGATCCGGAAATGTATCGGTTAAAACCATTAGACCCTTTTCATTATTTTTTGCACCAAAGCTTAAAAACATGCTGGAAAGGGTAGTTTTACCTGCTCCTGTCTTTCCTGATATTAGATAAACATATCCAGGCCTCAATCCGCCGGCAAGCTTTGCATCCAGCTCTGGAATTCCAAACTTTGCCCTTCCTGAATATAACTCATCATTTTCATAATTTTTTATATCCGCTATTATGATGCCAAAGGCCTGGCACATCCTTTTTTCATTTTCATTTAATTCACGGTTGGCAATCATTATCTTTTTATCAATTCCGCTGTCAATACATTGTGAATTAAAAAGCATTATATCATTTATAGATGATACGTCAGAGGAAATTTTTATGGCAATTTTTTCCCCTCCGGAAAATACAATATAATCAAAATGATATTCTGTCCCTGACATGCCAGTTATAGAATAATTTGCCTCAACTTTTAATGCATGTGTATCCAGAGAAAACGATTTTGACGCAATTCGCTGCAAAATATCAGTTGATATATTTCCTGCCAATACTACTTAATATATGCTTAAAATATAATACTTTCGCTTAAATATAATACATTAATTTTTAATTTTTAAGATTATACTATATTTAAATCATCGAAAACCTCATCGTAAATATCAGAGCACATTTTAAGCTTTATAATGTTCTCCTTATATATTTCCATGCCGGATGAATACATAATTTGAAGATATTCATTGACTCTAAACGAACTTAAAAATTGTGTTATGATTACATTCCCATCTTTAATCTGGATATATGCCCCATCCCTGAATATGCCATGGTTATTTAATCTTTCCTTCATGAGTAAAAACAATGGATCTTTTATGTATGTTTCATAAATTAATGCATTTTTTGAAATGCATTTTAATTCATCATTTTCCTCAAGTTCAGAATCGGAATAAACTAAAATTTTAAAACTCTCATCATCAGAAAAAGCATTTATGGCCTCTGCCACAAGATTTCTATTTTCAATTAAATTAGCCCCATATCCCAGATTTTTTATGTCAAACGGAACGCTGTACTTTATGACTGCCAGCCCTGTCCTTTTGTTTTTTTTAAACATTAAATATTTGTAACCCTCAGACTCCTTTATTAATATATCATCTATAAAATATGGAATAAGAAGATATCTGTTTACAATTTGCGAGATTTCTGCTTTGTAATCACTGTGAAATCTGCATCTAATAATCAATTTGCCATCCTCTATTGTTGTTTCTGATAGCTTTAATGATTTAACCTGAACCAGCTCATTTATTAAATTTATTATTTTCTCATTTGATATTTGTACTGTTACATAAAAATAATTTTCAAATTCCGATGCACCATAAGATTCAAGAAGCTCTTTCGGAATTTTTTTATTTTTATCCTTATAAATGAATACATTTGCATAATTCTTCTTTTCCTGGCTCCTGAAAAAAAGCGTCATATTTAAATTATGCAGCTTTGACCATCTAAATATATATGAATCAGATGATATCACAATTTTCATTTTCATATTAAGTCTTTTGTCAACATCGAGTATATTCATTAATGCATTATTTAATAGTTGTATATATATTTAATTTCATCAAGATCGGAAGAGCACACG
>NZ_LKBH01000190.1:0-2138 GCF_001402935.1 Acidiplasma cupricumulans
ATAAAATATATTTTATATTTAAAATAATTGATCAATGCTGCGGTTTTTTATTTCCATGGTGATTTTAGAAATAAAATCCTGAAGGTTATATGACCTTGTTTTATCCTTGCGGTTTCTAACAGAGACTGTATTGCTTATTTTTTCCTTTTCACCAACAACTATAATATATGAAACTCTCATTGGTCTTATAAGTTTTATTTTCTTAGATATGGTATTTCCAGAAAGGTCGAGTTTGGATCTTATATGATTTTTAACAAGCTCACTGTGAACATACGAGGCATAATCGTTATAATTCTCAGATACAGGAACCACATAGGTCTGCACCGGGGAAAGCCATGTTGGCATCTTTCCGTTGAAGTGTTCTAAAAGGATTGCAATAAATCTTTCGTAGCTTCCATAAATGGCCCTGTGAAGTATAACCGGCCTTGATTTTTTGCCATCTGAATCCACATATGTTAAATCAAAGTTTATGGGCATGAAGAAATCCAGCTGTATTGTTGAAAGCTGCCAGAATCTTCCAAGGGCATCCTTAACATGTATGTCAATTTTTGGGCCGTAAAATGCGGCATCCCCTGGATTTTCCTTGTATTTTAAATTTAGATCTTCCAGTGCGCTTCTAAGATTATCTGTGGCATTATCCCACATTGAGAAATCAACCTCCAGATTTGTTGAACCGCATTTAGGGCATTTTAATACACCTGATGCAGCCCTCATTTCAAATTTTTCACCACAATCCCTGCAAATGTATGATAGCAGGTAATTCTGTGGGTTTGATTTATCTATAGTACTTAAATCGTATGATATTTCAGATTCCCCCATTATTGTCCTAAAAACATCAGGGATTATTTTTATGAGAGATGATACCTCATCAAAAATTTGATCCGGTCTTAAAAATCCATGACCATCATCTATGGTAAATGCCCTTGGCCTTGTAAGACCACCCATCTCACCAGATTTTTCATAACGGTAAACTGTGCCGGCCTCAGAATATTTAATGGGCATTTCACGGTAACTGTGAACAGAACGCTGGTATATTGCTATATGCCCGGGGCAGTTCATGGGTTTAAGACCGTAATCGTCCCCGTTGCTCAATTTAAACAGAAACATATCGTTTTTGTACTTATCGTAATGGCCTGATTCCTTCCATATGATGTCACGGTATGCATGCGGTGTCCAGACATCCTCCCAGCCATTTTTTTCATTAAGTTCCCTCATGTAATTTATTAGTTCATTCCTTATGATTGCGCCATTTGGCGTGTAAAATGGAAAGCCAGGGGCACGTTCATCAAATAAAAATAAGTCCATTTCCTGGCCAATTTTTCTGTGATCCCTTTTCATTGCCTCTTCCCTTCTTTGAAGGAAATCCTTTAACATTTTCTGATCAGGGAATGATGTGCCATAAATTCTCACCATTTTTTGCTTATTTATATCACCCTCATAATTGGTGCTTGCAACAGACAAAAGTTTAAAGGCTTTTATATACCCTGTTGACGGCACATGCGGGCCACGGCAGAATTCAATGTAATTGCCCTGTCTGTAAATATTCGATATTTCACCATCCTTAAGGTTTTCATTTATTTTATCTATTTTATAAGGGTTATCCTTAAATATCTCAAGCATTGCATTTTTATCCTGCCTTATTTTTTCTATTTTTAAATTTTTTGATGCAATTTCCCTCATTTTTTCCTCTATTTTTGGGAAATCATCCACTGATATTGGTGGCATATCAAAATCGTAATAGAATACATCAGAATCCTCATTGCTTGTATTGGGCTTTGCACCAGGATATAAATCAACAATAGCGTTTGCAAGCAAATGGGCGGTGCTATGCCTTAATATTTTTAGACCATCATCGGAGTATATATTAATTAATTCAACTTCTCCTGATTCGCTGGCTGTATCATCAAGGTCATGTAAAACGCCATCCTGTTTTGCAGCAATTATTAAATGCTTTGCCCTATCAGAAATAATATCTGAATACCTCTGGCCCTTTTCAATCCTGGCAGTAATATTAGAATTCATCCTCTATGAATTTTTAACGCATATATTAATTTATTTTTATAGCGTGTCCAAACCTTCATAATTTGTTCGACAATTGTCATATTTATTAATTTGAAAATTATTAGTGGGATATGGCA
>NZ_LKBH01000191.1:0-6697 GCF_001402935.1 Acidiplasma cupricumulans
ATATAGATTATATGCATAAAATATATATCTTAACCAGCATTTTATATTTTGAGAAAAAATGTCTGATATATTTGAAGACTTTGATAAGAAAAAGTTTGGATGGTTTCATGTAAAATCCATTCTAACAACAGGTATTGGGGTTTTTACCGATGGATACGACCTTTCATCGGTTGGTATAGTTCTGGCCATAGTGCTTTCATCATACGGAATTACAAAAAGCACACCTGGATACGTTCTTTATACCAGCCTCATAGCCGGATCAGCGCTTATTGGAGCAGCGGTTGGTGCATTAATTTTTGGTGAGCTTGCAAGACGTGGTAGAAAAAAGTTCTATGGAGTTGATGTGCTTATACTTGGTATATTTGCATTCCTGCAGATCTTTGCCATTAATGTATATGCACTAATAATAATAAGGTTAATACTTGGCATAGGCGTTGGTGCTGATTATGTCATGTCTCCAATGATCATGGGAGAGCATGCAAATGCCAAAGATAGGGGAAAGACAATAGGATTCGGCTTTGGCATGATGTGGGGATTTGGTGCACTTCTTGCAGCCTTTGCATATATGATTTCTGGGCCAATCCTTGGGGTTTCTGATGCTATTCTCTGGAGAATTGTACTGGCACTTGGTGCGGTGCCTGCACTTGCTGTGGTATACCTTAGAAGAAAAATGCCTGAAACACCAAGATTTATAGCCAGAATAGCAGGAGACAAGAAGAGCTTTGAGGATGAGGTAAAATATGTTGCGAACAGGCAAATAAAAATAGAGGGAAACATAAAGGATGAGCATGGCTTCAGGTATTACTTCCATAAATACAGAAGGGAATATGTTGCCGCCATGCTTCTATGGTTCTTCTATGACCAGATAGCATATGCCGGAATTCTGTTCGGACCCACATTAATAGCTTCTAAGCTTGGATTATCACCAGATGCATGGACATACCTAATGGAGGTCTTTACACTGGTCGGTGGCATTGTAATGCTATCATTAATAGACAGAAAGGGCAGAAAGCTCCTTCAGATACTTGGATTTATTGGAATGGGCGCCTTCCTTCTGTTATTTGACGGCTTAAAATCAGTTGGGATAGTTGCAGCATTTCCAATAGCAGGAATGCTTGCATATGGCCTCGGCATGCATTTCTCAAATCAGGCAGGGCCCGGATCAATCACCGCCTCCGGAATGTACGGTGTTGAGCTGGCGCCCACAAAAATAAGATCACAAATACAGTCATATACAGTTGCATCCGGAAGAACAGGTGCATCTTTGGCATCATTTGTATTCCCTGCTGTATTTGCCGCATTTGGAGAATCGGTTGCATTCTATTATCTCTCAGCCCTTGCAATAATTGCTGCAGTGGTCACATTTGTATTCATACCTGAAACAAAGGGGTCCCTTGAGGAATCATCAAATGAAATAAAGGAAATGAAAAGCATAAAAATAGCAGAGGATCAGCCAGTCAGATGAAATGGGACAAAAAGGAATGGATATTAAAATCTATTCCAAATTCCAGAATATTTTTTTTAATATATTTTATTGCCTTTAATGTATTATAATTAATTATTCTGTTTTCCTGAACATTCTTAACAAATCTGTATAATATATTATAATAATAAAACTCTTTTTTTATATTCCTTTCATATTCATCTTTTAATGATTCCAGGTCATTATATTTTTTAAAAGCCTGAAATAGTATCTCTGCTGATTTCAATGAGGGTATAATCCCCTCTCCAGTTAACGGTGATACTGTTCCAATGGCCTCTCCAATGCCTATAATATTATCATTTGAAATGGCAGAAAATAATGGTTTCATCCTTATATTCCTGCCGGTAATCCTGATTCTTTTGTATTTATTAATCATGGATAAATCCTGCATGTTTTTTGACCCAACACCCACATGATATCTTCCATTTCCCAGTGGAAAGCTCCAAAAATATCCGCGGCCCTGGGGGAGAAAATAAAAATAAAAGTCCTTAAAATCTGAATTTTCTGTTAGGTATTCAATTGTATAATACTTATCATCCCCGGTTGTTTGTTTGATGTAGTACCTTGAAATACCAGTTGCGTCTATAATTATATTATCTCTATTTTCTGTTTTAATTATGGATTTTTCATAATTTATGCTTTTGATAATATCATTTTCAAATTTATTTTTATCAAAGGTTACAAGTCCTTTTGAAGCAAGATGCCTGCCAGCAAAATTATTGCCGGAAAATGTTATATCCTTTGCATAGGACATTACATATTTATCAAAATCAATATTAATATTATCAGCATATTTTTTTATAATGTTAATATTTGTGGCAAAGCCACATGGTATGTAATGGTCAGGCTTCTTTAATTCGAATGCTGAAACATCAAATCCTGAATTTTTAAGTCTTGTGTATATATAGAGACCTGAAATACCAAGTCCGGCAATTTTTATCATAGGATTTGAATAAATTGTATTATAAAAACATTTGTTTTATGGCCGGCCATGGCTCTCTCCTGTTTTAATTGCAGTTGCTATTAAATGTGCCATCCTTACAGGTTCCGGTATGTTACCCATTTTAAGTGTTTTTTTAATTACCAGCACTGCGCTATCGTAATCAATTCCTGCATGGTTTATATAAAGATTTCTTCCGTTAACTGTTACCAGCACAGGTAAATTTTTATTTATTATATTAAAGCGGTAATCATGATCAATAAAATGCTTTTCCAGGGCGGATTTTATTGAATCAATGTCAGGTTTTTTTCTTATTATTGATATAACAGGTATGCCTGTATTATTATTTATTTTTTCAATATCCATTACATTAAAACCGCCAAATGTAATTCCGTTTGTCATTATTATATTAATCTCCCTTAAAAATCGCCCATTAACCATTGATAAAATTTTTTCATTTACATCTGTACCGTCAACCGCAATTGTTCTTAATAAGATTCCTTCTATATAGCCATCCGGCTTTATAAGCACGCCGGTTAGTATTGTTTCCTTATCTACATTCTTTTTAAATGGGCCATCGTCTATGCCAAGGATCCTTATTCCCTTCTTCATATATTATATTTTTATTTTTCCTTGAAGCGCCCTTGCTATTGTGTCTGAAACAGTAATATTACTATATTTTGTTTCTATTGTATCTGTAACCGTAAGTTCATTTACATACTTTTCAATCTTAATATTGCTCTCCATTGCAAAAACCCCGTGTATTGCACAGGCATATATTTTCGCAGCCCTCCTATCACGCATCATCTGTGTTGCCTTTATAATGGTTCCACCTGTTGATATCATATCATCAAGAAGAAGTATATTTTTATCTGAATAATCTAAATCGGGCGGTTCCATTTTAACCGTTGTTGCATCTATTCTTTTCTTATCTATGTAATATGCCGGAACTTTCAATTTGGATGCTATAATTTTGGCACGGTCGTATCCACCATCATCAGGAGATATAACATAATCTATCTTTTTTGATTTAAAATATTCATATATTGGGTCTATTATTTTTAAATTAATGAATGGCACTGAGGCATAATTTATTGTTTGATTATCGTGCAATTCCACTGAAATTATCATGTCTGCATACTGGCTGACCGCCTGTGCAAATACCTTAGATGAAATGGGTTCACCATTATTGTACCTCATATGCTGCCTTGCATATCCAAAATAAGGTATGACTGCAGTCAGGCTCTTTGGACCTTCCTCACGTATTGCATTCAGTAACAGAAGGTATTCTATTATATCAGAATCGCTTCTTGTATTTCCGATTAAAATAACATCCTCATCCTTTAGATCTTCCTCAATTCTTAAATACATTTCATTATCCGGGAATCTTTTCCTGATAACGCCAGAAACACTGCATGATAAAATATTTGCAAGCCTTCTGGATACATTGTAGGCTGTTGAAGAGGGGACAATATACATTTTATTATCGTATCTTAATACCTAACTTTTAAAAAAGGTTTTTGTTATGGTGTGTTTCACTTTTAATTAAATCCATACAAATCCCGTAAATTATTAGATGTACATAAATAACATAATATTAAGCGTGAAAATTTCGCATCATAAAGACATTTAATATTTATTATTTTTATTTTTCAATTATGTTATTTAAAATTAGCTAAAATCAATAAGAACCCTACCAAAAATTTTTTTGTTTAACATATCCTCATATGCCTGATTTATCCCGTCAATCCGTATTTTTTTTCCTATAATTGGTTTTAGGCCCCTTGCATTTAATTCAAGTGCTGTTTTAAGGTCCTCTCTTGTTGATGATATGCTACCCTTAATACTGTTACCCTTAAGAATTATCAGTCCAAGAGGAAGGCTAACAGGATCGGGCTTAAGATTTCCTATAACAACCATGCGGCCACCTGTTTTAAGGCTTCTGAGGGTTTTATTAAACGTTGCAATCCCCACATCCTCAAGTGCTATATCAACACCATCACCTGTAATTTTCTTTATGTCCTTATTATAATCATCATCTGCATGTACAACATATTCTGCACCCAGTTTATAAAGTTCCTCATCCTTCCATTTTGAACTTGTCTCTGCTATTGGTATTCCACCAAGGGCCCTCACGATCTGTATTGCGTTTGATCCAACACCGCCACCAGCACCTGTTATTAGGACATAATTGCCCTTCTCTATTTTGCCAACCTTTTTAATTGCATGAACGATCATGCCTGTCACACATGCTGCTATTGGTATTGCCTCATCTGGAACATCTTCTTCTATTTTAACAAGAGAATTTTTATTGACATTTACATATTTTGAATACCCACCATTTAATGTCTCACCAAAACTCTTTTTATTAGGGCACAGATTTTCATTTCCGGAAAGACAGTAACTGCATTTTCCACACGGTACGTAAATAAGCGATGCAACCCTGTCACCTTTTTTGAATTCTGTAACATTTTTTCCTGTTGCAACGACAGTGCCGCCAATTTCATGGCCGGGAATTATGGGCAATGATACCCTTGGAAAAAAACCCTGCTGTGTTAAAATATCCCTGAAACAGACACCGGTGTAATGCTGCATTACCGTAACCTCATCTTCGCCAGGGTCTGGAATTTCATAATCCCTTAGAATTATATTGGAGTTGATTTTATCCAAAAATCCGGAAATAGAATCCATTTTTAAAATATAATAAAATTATATTTAAATATTGGTATGATGATAAAATTTAGTTATTTTCTGATTTCTCTGACCTGCTTTCATTTACACCTTTATTATATGATCCCGAAAGCGCCGTCATTGCATTCTCTTCCAGTGTTTTTCTTTTTGTTTCAATTGAAACAGCATAAAAGATAATGCCAGCGATTATGGACATTACTGTGTCATAAACTAATGAATAATAAAGTCCCATTATTGCATATAATGTAAGCATCGGGAGTGCTAGGCCAAATTCAAAAAGTTTTTCCCAACCAACAGAAAGACCTCTTGAACGTGTTGTTGAAATCTCCGCGGCAGGCAGATACTGAAGTGTCCCAACAAATCCCACGTTAATAAAGAAGAATATTCCAAACATGGCAATAAGCAGCGGTATGGATAGTACATGGAATGTGTCTGCAATGAGCAGTATACCCATTGGCACTGCCCCAAGAATGAATCCGTATGTACCCATTTTTCTCCTTCCAAGCCTGTCAACGATTAATGATGTTATGGCAACTCCCACAGTACCTATTAAATCGATTATAAAGGTGCCCAAAACGGCCATGGTTGATGATGCACCAAGATTCTTTAACTCGGCTGATGAATAAACAGATGCCAGATTGACTGTTAATGCATACGCCGCACCTATCCAAAAAATGTATATTATTGCCCTTAAATTTTTTCTGTTAAAGAATTCTTTTATGTTTCCCTTAATCCCCTTTGGCCTCTTCACATTTATTTTATCAGGGTCTATCATTATGCCCTCCTTTTTTAATTTTTCTGTTATTTTTGGTATTAAATCTGTTCTTCCATTTTCCTTTGCCCACCTTAATGATGCGGGCATATCAAACCTAAGGCCAAATAATATTAACGCGGGCACTGCGGCTATTAGAAAATCATATCTCCATGCAAGCAGGGATCCAACGTCTATTGTTAATACAAGACCTATTAAAACAGTTGCAAGCGTACCAAACATAAAAAATAATTTTTCTGTTGATAAGAGTTTACCACGCCTTTTTGCAGGAGCATATTCAGATAATAAGGGAACGGCAGCAGCATAATCAACGCCGATGAATATTCCCAGACCAAGTCTTGTTATAAAAAAGAACAGGTAATCTGTTGAAACTGCACTTAATATTGCGAACAGGGCCATTCCAAGTGTGTCGTATAAGAATAATGATTTTCTGCCTATTCTATCACTAACTATTCCCTCAAGGATGGCCCCACCTGCAACGCCAACCCAGTATGCACCGGTTGCAAATGCAACAAGGTACGGAGGAAGATGAAATAATATACCAACAGCTATAAGTGCCACTGATGACCCAAACTCATTAAACGCGTCCGTAAATGGGCCAAGTGCTGCGGTAACTGCAAGTCTCCTCTGAAATTTTCCGACTCTTGCATTATCTATCACAGAGTAAACATCAGTATCATCGCCATACATACATTTTATTATTACATCATATTATTTAATAATTATCCGGTAATTATATAAATACTTAAATATCACCTAATATTTTTTATATAATATATTGACTTTATAATAGTAATTTTAATAAAAATTT
>NZ_LKBH01000192.1:0-6194 GCF_001402935.1 Acidiplasma cupricumulans
CACCATTTTTTACCGGGGAGCCATTAAATTGGCTGAGAGGATTGGGATCGACCCGTGGAACCTGATCCGGTCAGAACCGGCGGAGGGAGATGGCTATGGTTGTGTATTTTAAAAAATGGTGGAATTTATGTTAACCCAGAAGCAGAAATACATGCTTCTTTCCAGCTCGTCTGGGTTAACATTTTGGGGGATTGTCGGCACATTAGGACCACTGGCAGCCGCAGGGTCAATCATTGGTGTTCTTCCAAAATCGCTTAAGGTATTCGTGCTTTTGATTGGGCCAATATTTGTTCCATTCGGCAACTTCTTAATGGGGATTCTGTCGGACATACTTGGAAGGAAAAAAATATTCATAATAACAATGGTACTATACAGTGCTGGAATAGTAATAATTTCATTAAGCTATACATTTATTCCACTTGCCATAGGTTTAATGATAGCCGAGTTTGGAGTTGGTGGTGAGGAAATACCCTCATTATCCCTTATATCTGAGGATTCCCCTGTATCACAACGTGCCAAATGGCTTACAATAATAGCTGATTTTGACAATATTGGAAGCGCATTAATTGCGGGTATGTTCCTGATAACCTCAAATACTTTATATGACAGGATTATTTTATTAAGCTCCGCAGCAGTCTTAATAATAATAATGGTTTTCGCAAGAATAAGGCTTCCAGAATCATATAAATGGCTTGAATCCCGTGGCATGGAAAGAGAATCCGAAATGCAGAAATCGGAGCTTTATATAGATACTGAAGGGATAAAACAGAAAAAACCATCCTACAGGTTAAGCTTTTTTGTTCTATTATCCATTGCAATATCCCAATATACCACATTTGGACTTATGGCGTATATTATTGGCCCATATGAATTCCCTGGGGCATACACCGATAACATGATTATTTTTGTTGCACTTGTTGGTGCCTCTGCAGCCGGATTTATAGCAGCACCACTGATTTCTTCTGGAAGAAAATTTTTTACACTTTACTCATATTCTATTGGCTTTGCAAGCACAGTTTTAATATACATCCTTGTGCCGTATCTTAGAAATTTATATGTATTCTTTCCGTTACTGTTCATAAATATGATGATGAGCGAGTTTGGATGGGCTTCCAGAACCACCCTTGAACCTGAATTATTTCCAACAAAAATGCGTGGAACCTTTATAGGCACGGTAAGGCTTGGCCCAATGATAGTTTATCCAATTCTTGTTTATGCCACAAGTTCCTTCAGCCTTTCACAGTTTATACTCCTGAATGTATTCCTCTGGGGTCTTGGTGCTGTAGGTGCGGCAACGTGGTATGTGCATGGCATAGAAACAAAGAATGTTGATATAAATTATTAACATAAATATTTTTTATTTACCATTTTTATAATAACAGGATTAAAACTGCACAAAAACAATATATAATCATAAATTATAACAGGTAAAATGGAAAACAAAAAAGAGAATTTCAGTGAATGGTACAATGAAATTATTGAGCTCGCCGGGCTTACCGATAAAAGGTATGAAATTAAGGGAATGAATATATGGATGCCCTATGGGCTAAAAATAATGCATTTAATTGATGATATCATTAGAAAATATTCAGATGAAAAAAAATTCCAGGAGGTAAGCTTTCCAGTACTTATATCCAGAAAGCAGCTTGAGGTTGAATTCGAGCATGTTAAGGGATTTGAAAATGAAATTTACTGGGTTACAAAGGGTGGTAAGGACACACTTGATGTGGATCTGGCCCTGAGACCAACCAGTGAATCCGCAATGTATACAATGTTTCCTTTATGGATAAGGTCACATACTGATTTGCCATTTAAAATTTATCAGATAGTTAGTGTTTACAGGTATGAAACAAAGCACACAAGGGCATTTATACGTGTCAGGGAAATACATTTTTATGAGGCACATACCGCGCATAAAGATTATAATGATGCTGAAAAACAGATGAATGAATATCTTGATATATGGAAAAAAATTGCATCAGAACTATGCCTTGAATATTCACTGGATGTAAGGCCTGAATGGGATAAATTTCCCGGTGCAAAATATTCAATAGCCTTTGATACGCCAATGCCGGGATACAGGTCCTTGCAGGTTGGCACAATTCACGAGTATGGCGAAAACTTTGCCAGAAATTACAATATTAAATATCTTGATGAGAATGGCGATCTTAAATATGTTTCACAGACAACGTTCGGACTTAGTGAAAGATTGCTTGCAGCAGTTATTGGAATTCACGGTGACGATAAGGGTTTAATACTTCCATACAGGATTGCACCTGTTCAGATAATTATAGTGCCAATTCCCGGTGAAATATATGATAAAATCCTTGAATACTCCAGAACAATAATGGATGACCTGAAGAATATGGGTTACAGGGTTGATATTGATGAACGCGATTATACACCTGGATACAAGTATAATGATTGGGAAATGAAGGGCGTTCCACTAAGAATTGAGATTGGCAGCAGGGAATATAATGAAAATATGATAACATTATCACTTAGAACACAGAAGAAGAAGATTAAGATATCAAGACAGAACCTTAGGGATGTTGAAAATTATCTTAAAACAGTAAATGATGATATTAAGAGTCATTCATTAAAATTTTTTAATGATAACATCCACATGGCAAAATCCATTGATGACATGAAAAATGAATATATGGTTAGGGCCTACTGGTGCGGATCAAAAGAATGCTCTGATAAGATAGAGGCGCTTACCGAAAAGGCTGCACTTGGCAATATTTACAATGATAAAACATCAGGAAAATGCATAGTATGCGGAAGGGATGGAAAATTATCAATGTTTTCAAGGACATATTAGTATGAAAACAAAAATGGTATTTTTTGATATGGATGGTGTGATTACAAGGGAGAAGAGCAGCTGGCATTATGTGCATTCCAGGCTTGGTGTTGACAATTCCCAGAATTATAAAATGTACATGGATGGAAAAATTTCATATGATGAGTTCTTCGAGCTGGATATTAAAATGTGGATGGCAAAGTTTGGTAAAATTAAAAAATCGACCATAATAAACATACTTGATGAGATAAAAATAAGGAATTGCTTTGACAATGTAATGTCATCCTTAAGGAAGATGTCTGTAAAAACAGCAATAGTGTCCGGTGGAATTTCATGGCTTGCTGAAAAAATAGGGGCAAAATATGGAATTAATTATATATATGCAAATGAAATACTAACTGATGATAATGGATATATAATCCCTGCCGGAAGGATTAGTGTAATCCCGGACAGAAAGGATATAGTTATAAATAAAATTATAAGGGCCAGTGGAATAGATAAAAAGGAAACTTTGTCAGTTGGTGATTCTGCCGGTGATTACTCAATGCTTGTCTCCACTGATAGATTTCTTTCAATTAATTCTGATGATAAAATATTAAATGAAAATGCCTTTGCTGTGATAAATAACCTTGGAGAATTATTAAATTATTTATAAAATTTTTATTAAATTTTATGCAACACCCATTTCATTCATTGTTTCAAGTGTGAGCACCGTTATACCTGCTGCACCCCTGACAAGATTATCACCGAGTATTACCATGCGCAGGTTTTTATTTTTATATTCCAGCCTGCCAACATGTATTTCCATACCATTGCTTAGATCCATCTTATGCTGCGGCCTGTTTTCCTCATCATGTATAATAACAGGGTTTTTGGGTGCAGTGTAAAGATTTTTAAATTTTTTTAGTGGTGTGAAATTCCTTAATGAATTTTTAAAGTTTTCAATATCAATATCATCGTTAAATTCAATATTCATTATGCCCATATGCCCAACCTTAACAGGCACCCTAACAGATGTTACATACATGTTAAGTTCCCTGTTTATTATTTTATTATTGCTTACAAAGCCAAACATTTTTGATATTTCTGCAGGTATTTTTTCCTCCTCCCCATGTATATACGGTATTATATTATCATCTATGGACATATATGAAAGGCCGGTGAATCCGGCACCGCTGACTGCCTGAAGTGTCGACAGTGTAATTTTTTTGTAATCATGCCTTAAAACCTCAACCATGGGCATGGACATTATAGTGGATGTGCAGTTTGGGTTTTTCACAAATTTTGTATCCATTTTTTCAAGCAGTTCCAGATGCTGATAATTTAATTCAGGATTAATTAATGGTATGTTCTCTGCCATTCTAAATGGAGACGCATTTGATATTACATTAATTCCGTTTTTTATCAATTTTATCTCTATATCCTCTGCAACCTCAGGCGGGAGTGCTGATAAAACATAATCCACATTTTTATGGTCCTCCGGGTCTGTTGAAACCATTTTCATATCCCTGAACCTTTCTGGTATATCCCCGGGTTCAACCCATGCCACTGATTCTGAATATTTTTTTCCGATCTTTGATCTTGATGCCGAGAGGTTAACAACATCTATGTATGGGTGATTTTCAAGTATTCTTAACATTTTCTGACCAACAACACCGGTTGATCCAAGTATTGATACCTTTATTTTGTCCATAATGGAACCTCTGAAAGATATCTTTTATTTTTCTCAAGATCCTCATCCATTATTACTGATAATGATGTGTCGTCAAGGTGATATAAATGGGTTTTACCTATGGCATTTAATATCTGCGAGCTTGTGTCAACCTCAGAAAGGCCATGGCCTATAAATACCAGCATATTTTTATTCCCGTATGTACCTGTTAATGCTATGCATTTTATTGTTTTTATTTCATTATGTGTTATTACTGTTTTACCCTCCTCATAAAGGCTTTCTATTGTTATCTCTATATCTGAATCTATTGCAGGACTGAATGTTTTATAATTAAAATTTTTAACCCCCACATAGGACATTTTTATGGCCTCTTTAATTGACACCTCTGGCAATGTTCTTGCGTCGGGAAAGACCTTGGGGTCATATGTCATTATGCCTGGAACATCAGTTATTAATCTGACACTGCAATGTAGAAATCTGCCAAGCAATACAGCAGTGTAATCACTGCCACCCCGGCCAAGGGTTGTAACCTTTCCTGAAAGGGTTTTTCCGGTAAATCCAGGTACTATAGTTATTTTATGTTTAAACTCCATGTTTTTTAAATTTTCCTCCGTATATTTATAAAGACATGAGGCATCACCAAAATTATCATCTGTTACTATAAATGGCTCTATATAATAATCAACATCAAGGCCGTGGTGCTTTAGATATGAATATAATACCATAACGGCCATTTTTTCTCCGTATGACAGGATTAAATCACGGTTTTCAGGCGTATCAGGACGCAAGAGATTGTTAAGCACATCATTCTTAAATGCTAATAAATTGAAATATGAATCTTTATCATAGAAGTTATTCATAAGCTCCATATGCCTTGTAAAAATTGTGTCAATAATACCTGTGTTCCTTGTATTAATAGCTTCTATTAGATTATTCGTCACGTTCCGCATGGCGGAAGTGACAATAATGCATTTTTCACAGGCCTCTATTTTGTTTCTTATAAGGGCCAGATCATCACTGCCCTTAAGTATTGAGCCACCAACTTTTACAACGTGCATATTATCACTTTCATAACTGTATATGCATGTAATATTTAATATTTAGGAAATACCTTTATATTCAAATGATTGTGAGTAATTATTTATTTAAAATTGTTAATTTTTAATCCAATAAAATGGCCTCCCAGGGGATGGTTTTAAAAAAATTATTGCCCCCCATTTAAATCCCTGTTTGAATTTAAAAATTCCCGGTACCTGCTGTACAATGTTAATGATTCGCCTATTATAAGTCCAAGTGTAAATGCCAGTATTAAATCGATAATAAATCCTGCAAGGATATTTAATGGATATAACAGGAAAAGAAATATTCTGGCAATAAATGATGCAAGCCAGAATGCCATTATTGCCTGCGACCTTTTATAATACAATCTGTTATTTCTATAAAAAAATTCAATGTTATCTCCAAGCCTCAGGCCAAATAGTATTCCTGGAAATATTAGGACAAGAACAAGAATTGTGTAATCTAAATTTGAATAAATTCCCTCAAGTGAGAATAGAAGCAAAATTGCATAAATTAATGGTAGGGAAAAAATCCTTGATGCCCTGAATTTTCTGCCATTTAAGCCGGAATACATTCTTCTTATGGCTATAAATAAAACGAATATTATAATTATTAAATATGATAGATTCATTTAAACACCTTAGAATATATTTTTATAAA
>NZ_LKBH01000193.1:0-5841 GCF_001402935.1 Acidiplasma cupricumulans
ATATAGTTATATAAATCAAAAATTTAAGGCATAAAAAAATTAACAATGGTTTTTAACAATTATTTAATACCATAAAATATGGAAGTTGAGCAAAATACAATGAATTTATCAGGAAAAAATGTTTTTTATCTTAGCTATGGCAGGGGCCTTCAGAGGAGCTTTATCTTGCTTCATGATTCCAAAAAGGATTCATCCTCATGGTCAGGCATTGATGCATTAAGGAAACTGGGGCAATGGGGATTTAATGTGTATGCCCCGGACTATCCGGGTTTTGGAAAGTCAGAGTATAATCCAAAATACAATTTTGGTTCAAATCCTGCAGCAGGTGCAAGATTCATTAAGGATTTTTCAGATGCCGTTTACGCCGGCTTAACATATATAATAGCACCATCTGTCTCGGCGGGCAGTGCATTAAAGGCTTTAATAGATTATCCTGAAAATATTGAAGCGGTAATAATAATTGGTGGCCTGGGCGTTGATCATATACTTAAGGAATTGAACAAAATAAATAAGCCTGTGCTTATCCTGTGGGGTGGCAATGACAGCGTGGTTCCAATAAATCATGGTATGAGATACCACGATCTTATCGCATCATCGCAGTTTATAAAGATTGATGGCGCCGGCCACTGTGTGCATCTTGATAAACCTGATATATTCTTTAACACATTAAAAAAATATTTATCAGAAATATAAAAAATTTAAATCACTCTTGGTATTATTATTATATAAAACAGAAGCATTATTATGAACAGCGCAAGACCATAATATATCTTTGTAAGTGTTTTTTCATTTTTAAGGAAGCTGAATCTCTCCCTTCTGGATGCTATCATTAAGGTATCCCTGAAAAATTGGCCACCATCAAACACTGCAACAGGCAGTGCATTCATTATTCCCAGAAGGAAATCTATCCAGAATAACCAGTAGAGAGAATTAACCAATCCAAAGTATATATAGTTATTAAATGGTGTTGAAAACAGGTGCGCAAGGTTATATGGTACCGGTGAAAGCCCAAGAACAGGAAGGCCAAGAACATCAAAAAATTGGGGCCCAAAGAGGGCTGAGCCAAATATAAGCCCACGCATTTCCTTTAATGGTATGTAATCAAGTCCGGAGTATGTTATGCCAACACCTATAAAACTCTCATTTTTATATATATTTTTATTTGCAGCAGGGTCATCCTTTTCATAGTAACTGTAAGTTGATACCGTTTTAAGTGTGTAATTATCTGTCTTTCCATTTAAAGTCATTATTTCCATTGTAATATTTGTTCCCGGCTTTATTTTATCAAGAACGTTTCCAAGTGTATTGATGTTATATATTGTTGAACCGTTAATGCTTAATATTACAGAATCAGATGGAACATGGGCCGCAGCAGCCGGAAACCCTGAAATTATCTGTGATATAAAAACTCCGGTAAGAACACTTTTATTTACCGTGGTGCCGTTGTAAAGTACAATATTCTCCATTCCCGGTTTTAAATATGAATCTGTTTCCAGGTTGTTTAGTGCAGAACCTGAAATATTCCCATATTTTATTATTTCATAACCATGGGGTATCTGTGCATTTTCTGATTCCTGGATATAAACGCCGCTGTGAACCGGTGGTGCGAGTGGCATCATAACAAAAATTAAAAGCATTAATGCTATAAATGCTATAACTATATTTATGCCCGGACCCGCAGCTATTATCCTCCTTCTTATAACGGGATCTGCATCCATTATCTCCTTTTCATCAGGCTCAACGAACGCACCAACAGGTATGACAAAGAATAAAGCGCCAACGCTGCTAACCTTTATTCCATGCTTTCTCGCAACTATTCCGTGGAATGTTTCATGGATTACCACTGCAAATACAAGTGATGCTGTGCCATAACCCAGCGGTATCAGGGGATTTATTAATGGAATTGCAAGATATTCATTTAATGGTGGGGCCTCACTGGTTGGCACATGAACTATGGTAAGCAGTATGGCCTCATATAAAAGCATTATGAATGCTGTTAAACCTCCAAGAACCACCAAAACATCAGATATTTTGCCAAATGTCTTTCCCGGGAAATGTTTGGATATGGCATCAAGTATACCACGGTTATGTGTGGATTTAATCATTAATGCAGGCCCCATTGTTGAAAAATGCCTGGTTTTATTTATGTGCGGGGAAAGGTATAGTATTATAAATATCCATGAAAATACGATTAATATAATTAAATAAATCTCATTATAAACCATAATTATCTACATAATTAAACATTAGTTATAATTTTTGCCATATGAATTAATTCTTTTAAAAAAAGTATTGAATGAAAATCATTTAAATTATTCCACATTCTCCTGGATTTTTTTGAGGAATCTTATCATATTATACTTCTCCTCATCGTTAAAATCTCTTAATGTATTTTCAATGAATTTTATGTGTAATTCCTCAACACGCATATATTCATCCTTTCCCTTACTTGTAATCTGTATCTTTATTATTCTTCTGTCCTCTGAACTTCTCTCCCTTCTTACATATCCCAGTTTTTCGAGCTTGTCAATAACACCTGTGATCCAGCCCTGGGTCACCATATTTATATTTGCGAGCTCAATCATTGGCAACGGGCCGCGTTCAAGCAGGTTTTTTAGTATTCTATACTCTACAGTTGACATTCCAAGGGATAACAGATTTTTCTCAGATGCCCTGTACCATGTCTTCCATGTCCTAATGAATTCCCTCCAGACGTCGTAGGCCTTAATGCTTTCCATTTATATCATATTTTAATACGTAACTGGTATTTTATGCTTTCTATATAGTAAACTATTTGCCATTAAAGGATTTAGATATAAATGATTTACCCATTCCTTAAGATTTTTTATAGAAACCATGTAATATTTTTATACTTAAAGTATATTCTTTATCCATGGGGCTAGGCAAGAGAGATTTAAACAGAAAAAAGAAAAGCATAGAGATGAAAATTCAGGAACTTGAGGAAAAGGCAAGAAAAAACCCACTGGATAAGGGCATACAGGAGGAAATAAACGAGCTGAAGAAAAAAATGGACAAATAATTTAATAGGGTGGCATTGGTTTTGTTAATTTACCATCCTTTATTGCAGGCGTATATGGTGGTACGTTAATCTCAACATATCTTACCGGCTTCGGTTCTATTCTTTTTAAAAGCATTTCTATTGAAATATCATTATCATTTGCCATGTTGCATATTGATTTTATTTCATCAGGTGTAAGCTGTCTTTCAGTATTGTCCATATATTTTATGTTTAGGCTTTTAATTTCCTCACAGTTATACATAATAATTAAATGTTAACTTATATAATTATTTTTTGAGCAGTTCATTTATTAGTTTTTTAACAGTGCCATATAATTCATTAATATCCATCCCACTGGCATTAACAGTAAATATATGATTTTCTGGAAGCAGGTCCAGCGCCTCATAATATATTATATCGGACCTCTGTGCCTCAATGTTCTCGTTTATTTTTTCATTGCCATAACCACGCTGCTCCATTCTTTTTCTTAAAATATTTTCATCATCCTTAATTATAATCACATATTTGCAATGAATCATATGGGAATAGTGAGATTCAACAACATCATATTTAAGTTCAAGCCTTCTCAGCTGGTCTATGTCCACAATGCCATCACTAATTATCCCTGTGTTTTTTAATACCTCATTAAGGGATGCACATTGTATGCCACTGTAATTGAGCATCTTACATAACGTTGTTTTCCCGGTTGCCGGTATTCCAGTAATGCATATCGTTCAGACCACCCCGAAATGACCTGCAAGCTTTAATGGCATTGAAAGGTGCCTTCTGGCTATAACCGGTACCTCATAAAAACCCTCAGATATATTTCTTTTTATTTCAACTATCTCCGGATTTTTATACCTTTTTTTGCATCTTGGGCATCTGTAATCCATCTTCCCCTTGGATCTGGTTTTAATGCCGCAGTCAGGACATATGGGTGGTTCCTTAATATATTCCCTGGATAATTTTAATATCTTTATTTTTTCAAGCTTTAATGTGCCATTATCGAATGAACCATAGGCCCTTACAAGGTCTCCTGGTATAAGCGCATTAACAATTTTTCTAAATTCCTTTGTTGGTTCAAACGCTGCAAGATTTATTTCATAGTCCCTGTATTTCATTTTTATGAAATAATGACCACCCTGGATTATATATGGATATGATGATATTATGCCTGATACTGAATAGGAACCAAGGTCAGATAGAAATTCAGGATCATAAATTATATGATCATCCGTACCCTGGTTTGTTTCATAAATTATGAAGCCCTCATCATTTATTTCAAAATTATTTTTTATTTCATCATATATGCCAAGCAAATCGCAGGGCTTTATTCCCCTTACACCGAATATAACCGGTGTTTTGAATTTTGGGAATATGGCAGGGTAATCGTTCTTATAATCTATATTATTAAAGGTTGAATCATATTTTTCTGGTATTTTTGCTATCTCCATTTTTATACTTTTATCCATAATTCCATAATGTGGATACTTATAATCCAGAAGCTCATAGGTCACACGTTTTTTATTCCAGCCAAGTGATGCTGTGGCACCTATTATTCCATGGCCGGTTCTTATTTTTTTGTAAGCTGCCCTTTTTTCGAGGAATGCCTCAATTGATGCTACTGAAATATCCTCCTGAAGGGCCCTCTCATATATCTGTGAATCGAATCTAATCTTTGATATGACTATTCCCGGATTTGTATTTTCACTATTTTTAACATAAAAATCCTCAACAATGCCCGATGCAAAATTCATAAGCTCCTCAGGTTCAGGCTCTGAAATGAGTTTTTCATATGCATATATATTATTACCGTTTATTCTGCCTATAATAATTTTTTTTCCGGCTCCTGTACCTATATTTATATTAAGGGCCCCATTGCCCCTTGTTTTATGGCTTATATTTGGATTAAGCCTGACAAGCTCCGGATATCCTATTATATCATAATGTGTTTTTCTGGCAATCTGTGATATTATATACGTTGTGCACATTTCGTTCTGGCTATCGGTATCATCCACAGCTATGTACATTTTTATCTACCAAATCTTCTTTTTCTTGACTGATATGACAATATCGCCCTTAAAAAATCCACCTTTTTTAATTCAGGCCAGTTCACATCTGCAAAGTAAAGTTCTGAATACGCTGCCTGCCAAAGGAGGAAATTTGAGATTCTTTCCTCACCGCTTGTCCTTAAAATTAGATCAGGATCTGGGAGTGTATTATCATAAAGATAATTTCTGAACATTTTTTCATCGATATCATCAGCATTAATCTTACCCTTACATACATCATTGGCTATCATTTTAACAGCATTAATTATTTCCTGCCTTCCACCGTAACCTATTGCCAGATTGAACCTGAATCTTGAAAACTTCTTGGTGGTATTTTCAACATTAATAATGGTGTTTCTTAAGTATTCAGGAAGTGATGATAATTCACCTATTACATTAACCCTTATTTCGTTTTTGTATATTCTGTCATCCCTTAAAAGATCATTTAATGAATCGTTTATTAATTTAAAAAGGAAATTAACCTCATCATTTTTCCTCTTAAAATTCTCCGTTGAAAATGCATAAACCGTAACAACCTTTATGCCAACCTCCATGGCCCAGTCAAGCACCTCCTCAAGCTTGTCCTTTCCCCTTACATGCCCTTCATTTTCGGATAAACCGATGGATCTGGCGTACCTCCTGTTGCCATCTGTTATTATTCCAAGATGATTTGGTACCCTGTCCTTTTTAATTTCAGCCAGAAGGGCGTTTTCATAAAGATTTGAGGCTATATCACCAATCCTGTTAGCAATACTCATTTATTAATAATTA
>NZ_LKBH01000194.1:0-5741 GCF_001402935.1 Acidiplasma cupricumulans
AAATATTATATTTAACCCATGATTTCTGATGATACTTTGAGGGAGGGAATGCAGGCACCAGGCATTGCATTCACTGTAAATGAAAAAATAAAACTTGCCACAATGATATCTGATGCTGGAATTAAAAAAGCCCTGGTTTCATATCCATCTGCCCACGAGTCTGAAAAGTATGTAACTCAGGAAATAGTTAAAAGGGGAATTTTTAAGGATGTTTATGGTCTTGGAAGAACATTAAAATCTGATATAGACGAAATATACTCCACTGGAGCAAATATATCCCTGCATTTACCCTTCATAATAAAAGATATTAACACAATTTTGGAAAATATAAGGTATGCATCAAGGCTTTGCAGAAAACTTGAGGTCGCCCTGGTTGATATTGACCAGTACACCATAAATGATTTAATAAAAATATCAAGGTTAATACATGACTCAGGTGCTGATATTATCCAGATTCCAGATACAAAGGGAATTACGGAACCAAATAAATATGGAACGATAATTAAAAGGATTAAAAATGAGGTAAAAACATCACTGGAAATACACTGCCATAATGATTATGGATATTCAATAGCCAATGCAATTGAGGGATTAAAAAACGGTGCAGATTATGTTGATGCAAGTGTATTTGGCCTCGGTGAGAGGAATGGCATCACAGATATTGCAGTCATATCAAATTACCTGAATAACCTGGGTAAAACCAGTATAAATATGGAGAAAATGAAGACTTTATACAGTTTCATGCATGACCTAATAACAGAAAAGGCAGGCCAGCAATTTTTTTATGATAATATACCAGTTTTTGGCAAAAATATAAATTACAATACTGCAGGGACACATGCCTCTTATGGCAATATTTTTACCGGTACTGATTATTCAGTAAATGTTTATACAGGGAAGGCCATGATAAGGAATATTTTGGCAATTAATAATTTAAACCTTAGCGATGAAAATCTTAATTTATTAATAAAAAAGATAAAAGACCTATCATCAGATACTGGAATGGTGTTAAGTGCGGAGGAAATAATTAAGCTGGCCGGTGATTTAAATTGATTACCGTGCTTGAAATTGGCCAGGTGGTTGCAGGCCCAACTGCAGGTTTAATATTTTCAGATCTTGGGTTCAGGGTAATTAAGATTGAGAATCCCAATGGTGGCGATATATCAAGAAAATTGACAGGTTCAAGCTCTGGTACCTTTGAATATTATAATCGGGGCAAGGAGAGCATTGCACTGGATTTCAGGACAGATACTGGCAAAAAAATACTGGAAGGCCTAATAAAAAATGCAGATATAATTGTTGAAAATCTAGGTCCTGGATCTATGGATAAAATAATTAATCAGGACCGCATAAAACAGTTAAACCCAAAAATAATATATTTATCAATAAAGGGCTATATGTGCGGGCCGTATGAAAATAGAAAATCGCTTGATTTCCCAATAGAAATAGAATCTGGCATTGCATATATGACCGGACTTAAAAATAAACCAATGAGGATAGGTTCATCAGCCATAGATATGGCCACTGCCATGATGGGTGTAATGCTAGTCCTTGATAAACTCAGAAGGCATGAATCAGGGTTCATAAAAATAGGTTTGTTTGAAACCGCCATGTTTCTTGTGGGTCAGCACATTGTAACATACCAGAAGGAGAAAAGGGATTTAATGCCATTAAATGAGGAAAATTTTGCATGGGGAATATATGATTTTTTTATGTCTTCTGATAACAAAAAAATCTTTATAGCAATATCAACGGATACTCAATGGGGTGATTTCTGCAGGGCATTTAATATACCTCCAAGGGATGAATACAAATCCAACATTCAAAGATATAACCAGCGTGATAAATTAATTCCGGAAATCCAGAAAATTTTAATTTCATATAATTTAAATGACATAATTTTAAGACTGAATAAATTTAATATAAGCTACGGAATTTTAAACAGGCCGTGGGATTTATTAAAAAATGAACACGCACTTATGCACATGGTTAATGCAGAATATAATGGCACTGATTTTATTATGCCATATGTTCCCGGTACAAGAAATAATAAAAAAAATATAGAAAACCTTGGATGCTCGTCATTAAAAATTCTAAGAGAACTTGGCTATACAGCTGAGGAAATTAAAAATTTTATAGATTCCGGTGTAATTAAATAACATTTATTATCTCATTAAATATTAAAATGCGTTAAAAGTTTTATTTAATATGTTAGAATATGTAT
Source organism: Acidiplasma cupricumulans (assembly GCF_001402935.1). Taxonomy (NCBI): domain Archaea; kingdom Methanobacteriati; phylum Thermoplasmatota; class Thermoplasmata; order Thermoplasmatales; family Ferroplasmaceae; genus Acidiplasma; species Acidiplasma cupricumulans. The sequence continues at coordinate 2,225 of NZ_LKBH01000194.1, forward strand.
TTTAATACTATTATATATTTGTAATTACATGGATGGGAAACCATACGCTGGTAGCGTGTCTGATAGACTGGAAAGACTCCCATGGTCAGGTGTTCACAGGAATTTTCTGCTTATGGTCGCCGGTGGTGAATGGGCAGAGACACTCATGCTTCTGGGAAATGGTGCCATACTGGCACTCATGGTAAGCGTGCTTCATTTCAGTACAACTGTTGGTACACTCATAATCCCAACTGCATTTTTCCTTGGAGAATTTACTGGAAGCATTTTCTTTGGATGGCTTGCCGATAGAAGGGGCAGAAAATTTGTGTTTTTATACAATCTGCTTGTATTTTCAACAGGAATGTTTATTGCAGGCCTAATGAGTAATTATCTTGCCATGGCAATATTTATTTTTATAGGTGGCATTGGTGTCGGTGGGGAATTCCCTCTTGTTGATTCATTTACAACAGAAATGATGCCGGGCAAGGTCAGGGGAAACAGACTTGCACTTGTTTACACAATTGCTGTTACCGCCGGTCCATTTATAGCATTTCTGACATTTGCAATGCAAAAATATGCACCACCATTTTACTCATGGAGAATTATATTCTGGTTCATGGGTGCTGTTGGAATTGCAATATGGGCAGTAAGAACCAGGCTTAAGGAATCGCCAAGATGGCTTGAAACTCAGGGCAAATATAAAGAGGCTGATGAAATAACCACTGAATGGGAGGACAAGACCAAAAAGGACCTAAAGTTAAGCAAGCTACCGCCTGTGGAAACAGAAACAGAGGTAAATGAGGCTAAAAGCAGGTTTAAGGATATATTTGAACCTGATTTAAGAGAGAGAACAACAATGATGCTTATATTCCAGTTCTTTCAGTCTGGAATATTTTATGGATTTACTGCACTTGCACCAACGTTTTTGATAGCAAAAGGTTACACAATAGCATCAACCCTTGAGTTTACATTTCTGATATTCGCTGGCTTCTTCTTTGGATCGGTGTTTAATTTATTTATAGTGGATAAGATCGAAAGGAAATGGGGAATTATATTAACAGCTATTCTTGCAGGGGTCTTTGGAACTTTATTTGGAATTGCCACAAATGTTTACATGGTGATTATATTTGGTTTCATAACAACGTTTATTCTCTGGAACTTTTCAAACTTTTTCCATGCATACCAGGCAGAAATATTTCCAACAAGGGTAAGGCCAACCGCGGCAGGCACGGTTTATTCCGTAAGCAGGGTATCCACATCAATACTGGTTTTATTCATAGCGGCAGTTATACTTCCTCATGGGGTGCTCGCCAGCTTTGGAATAATATGGGTCTTCATTGCCATAGTTGTAATTGACCTTGCACTGATAGGTCCAAAATCAACCGGCAAACAGGTTGAAAAAATTATAGAATAATTTTTTTATTTTTCCCCGTAAATATAGGAGAATTTATTATGCGCATTTTTTGTTATACTGGCCGTAAATCCATATTTTTCCAGTTTGGCCTTTACAACCTCCGGATCTGCATATGATTTAACAGCTATTCTTTTAATCTTTTCAAATGAATCGTTTTCCTCTGATAAAAATTTGTTTTCACATGTTTTTGCATCTATATAAACATAATCTGCATCATTGCAGTACTTTTCAAATATTTCTGAGAGTTTAATATTTTTACCATCGGAGTATTCACAGTTAATGAATTTTATTCTCCTATCAACCTCATTTATGTTTAAATTTTTCACGGCGTTTTTATTATGATTTATTCCATAAATTTTTCCAGAGGTGTTAAGTGCTGCATAAAGAAGGGAATCCCCATTATCCTCTGAGATTATTAATACATCAGGGTTGTTTCCTGTTAAAAATGAAAGACGGTCAAATATGAATACGTCAGAAAAGTCAGGGTCTGAATCAAGGTTACACATCATTAGCTGGCCATATTTATACTTAAAATTAATGCAGTCTGGAAGCTTTGTATCCTCAAATGTAAAAAAATCTAAATTCTTCCCGCACTGGCCATAGTATTTGCATATTGCATAAAGCATTGCCTTTTCATGGTTCCATATTGCCCGCCTGTTTGGAATGGCATTAACTATTATTCTGTCCTTTTTTGCTGTAATTTCCCTTGCAACAGCAAAGGCATTTTTATATGCATGCTTGCAGATCCTGTAATTTTCAAGAAATCCCATTTTACCCATATAGTTACAAACTTTAAAAATTTATACTATTTATTTGTGCAACATTTGGATTTTATTATCCACCACTTACCTGCGGAAAAACAGCTATATTATCGGAATCTTTTAACCTCTGGCCATTATAATATTCCTCATTAACAGCAAAGAATATCTGCCTTCTGTCCAATAATTCTGGATATTTTTTAAATAGTATGGTTTTTAATTCATTTATATCATCTGAATTTATTTCTATACACTCCTCATCACGGCCTGTAATGTCCCTTATGCTTGCAAAATACCTAACATTTATTTTCATAATAATCACCTCCAGTAGGGTATTCTGTTTTTCACAGCCTTGATAAACTCTTCATCAAGTGACCTTTGATTGTTAAGCTTATCCTTTATATTAAAATAATCATTTTCTCTAAGCAAACATGTTTTAAAATTGCCATCTGCTGTTACCCTCAATCTGGTGCAGTGTTTGCAGAAATCCTTATTATGCATTGGTTTTACAAATTCCACCTTAACCTCGCCGTCCAATGTATTCAATATATACCTTTCACGGTTATGCAGTTCATTTCTTTCCATATAAATCGAGCGTTTTTTTATTTTTTCCTCAATTGGCTCAAGGCTGACATGATATTTTAAATAATCACCTGAATTTTCCCTGCCACGGGACGTTTCAAACTCTATTAACTGGAGTATTGCGTGATTTTTTGCACAGAAGTTTATCATGGAATCTATCTGGTCCTCATTGATGCCCTTGAGAACAACAAAATTAACCTTGACTGGTGTTAAGCCTGCATTGTTTGCCGCCTGTATGCCTCTTTTAACAGTGTCAAGATAATCCCTCCTAACGTTTGTAATTTTTTCAAAGGTGTAATCATCATTGGAATGCATTGATATATTTACCCTATCGAGGCCGGCATCTTTTAATTTCACCGCCAGTATTGGGAGCAAAACTCCATTTGTGGTCATTGATATACTTCCATTAATATGCTTCCTTGTCCTTCTTATTATTTCAAGTATATCGTTTCTGAGTGTGGGCTCACCGCCTGTGAATTTTACCTTATTAACACCATGTGAGGCAGCCACCTCAACTATTTTTTCTATATTCTCCGGCGTTAAAAACGACATATTCCTTTCCGTGCCCTCCATGTGGCAGAAAAAGCAGTTAAAATTGCATATGGCATTTAGCTGTATTCTCAGGCTTGTAACAGGCCTGCCATAATTATCAAAGACAGTATTTTTGGAAATAAGTCCGTTTATCATTGCATAATAATTGCCTTGTTGATATTTAAACATTTATTTACAAAATAAATGAAGAAAAATAGATGTATCTAACAAAAGTCCCTAAAAGAGATAATAA
>NZ_LKBH01000195.1:0-23899 GCF_001402935.1 Acidiplasma cupricumulans
TAAATAAAAATGAATAAAAAATATTTTTGAAAATCAATAAAATCAGGCATTTTTAATGGTTTTGGCGTTTAGAAATATTTAAATATTATCCATTAAATACAGTATTAGTGATCATTAATGTTTGATGCACCAATGGATTGGTTGATAATTATAGTTGTTGCCCTTATCATTTTCGGCGGCACAAAAAAGATACCTGAAATGGCCAGAAATCTTGGAAAGGCCACAGGGGAATATAAAAGAGGACAGATGGAGATAGAAAACGAATTAAAAAATAGCATGAATTCCTCTGCACCAAAGCCCGAGGGCCAGGTTGACTACATGAAAATTGCACAGGACCTTAACATAGACACAAACAATAAGACAATAGACCAGATAATAAAAGAGATAAATGAGAAATTAAACAGAACACCCGAAACAAAGACAAATTAATATGGACAACGAGTTAATTCAGTATTTCTTAAAATATTCCGATGAGATAAGATATAGGTTAATAAGAATCCTTGCTGTTTTTGGCGTATTTTTTGTAATTTTTGTGGTATTTCAGGTAAAATATATAATTTTTTTGGGCCACAGATTCCTTTTCATATATCCTGATCCGTATGACAATATTGGTGCACAGGCCCTATTACTGTTACGTGACCATATACTTCCAAGCGGTACAAAGCTGCTTATAATAAAGCCGGTGGATGGTGTGATGGCTGATTTTTACACATGTATTGCACTTGCAGTTATGATATCAATGCCGGTCATTATTTATCATGTGGCTAAATTTGTAACCCCCGCATTAAAGGAAAGCGAGGTTGCCCTTTTAAAATCCATAATAATTCCTGCATCATTATTATTTTTCGCAGGTGCATTTGTTGGTGTGTATTTCATTGCACCTGAACTCTTCAGAATATTTACCGCATTTGATGTTGGCCTTGGTGCATCGCCAACAGTAAGTGTTTCAAGCTTTACATCATTTTTATTCATGTACATAATTGCCTTTGGATTATCCTTTGAGATACCTGTTTTTATGACAGGTTTAAGCAGGTTTGGAATAGTTACAGCAAAAACCTGGAGGGAAAACTGGAGATATGCTGTCATAGGAGCTTTGGTTTATGGTATGATATTTTCTCCAGGGGTAACAGGATTTACAATGGTAATCATAGCAATACCAATGATTGCACTATATTTTGGTGGAATATACTTCGCAGAAAAGGCTGAAAAGAAATTTGAGAGCTCTGAAAATCCATCAGGCAGTGCCGACCAGTGAAAGACCCCTAATTACAATTTTTCCAGATATTCCATCCTTTATAACAACTCTGTCCCTTTCATGACTTATTGAGTTATAAATATCCTTAGGAATCTCTATTTTTATATCCTTATCTATTTTAAATGAATCCTTGTACTTAAAATCACTATTTATTTCATATGATGGTTTTTTTATAAGCTGGCACATATTGTCAGTGCATGGTCCCTGTTCAAGTGTAATTTTTAATAATAACACATTATTCTGTAAAATTTTTTTAATACCCTCACTTACCATTATTTTGCCGTTTCCTGCATCATACTCAAACATATATTAGCATATTTTTACATTATAAATACATTTTTATTTATATTGAAGTGTTGTACCAAATATTTTAATGCATTGTGCACAATATAGGGCAAAAATATATACATTATAATTAATTATATATCATGGAATCAAAAAATCTTACAATAAATGAGTCGAGAATTCTCAGGGAGTTGATTAAAAATTCAAGACAGAATATTTCAGAAATATCAAGGAATTTAAATTTAAGCAGAAATACTGTTGCATTAATAATAAAAAAACTGGAAAATAGTGTGATAGAAAGCTACACTGTAAATATAAAACAGAATACAGAAAGCAATTATATTATTGCCATTGTGAAAAGCCTTGACGGCATAAAAAAGGAATTATTAACAGAATATTTTGAGCTAACCAATGGAAAATATATGGTCATTTCATCGGATTCAAATTTTTTAAATAACCTGAATTATGATGAAATACATATTGCCAGGCATAGAGAGAGGGGGTCTGAAAATTTTAATATTGATCTTTACTGCGATTTCTGCGGTGGCAAAATAGTATCCGTTCCAAAAACGTATGAGATAAACAGAAAAAAATATTACTTTTGCTGTGATACATGCAAATCAACATTTATTAAAAGACAAAATGCACTGGAAAAATATTAAATTTTAGCATTATGCAATATAAATCGATTTATACTCTGTATATATAATTAGATTATGGCAAATATAGATCCTGTATGCGGAATGAAGGTTGATAAAAAGATAGAGGCAGAATATAATGGGAAATCTTATTACTTTTGCTGTGAACACTGCAAGAATGAATTCCTTAAGAATCCAGTAAAGTATACAAGGTAATTTTAATGGCAATAGACCCTGTTTGTGGGATGTACGTTTCAGAGGATACTGATCTCTATCTTGATAAGGATGGAACAAGATATTACTTCTGCTCAACTGGCTGTCTTGAAAAATTTAGGGAGCCAGAAAGGGAGGAAAAATCGTTAAAAATTAGGTTAATTGTAGCCTGGTCATTTTCAATTCCCATATTAATACTAAATTATGCTCTAGTATCACCGTACAGGAATTACATACTGCTTTTGCTGGCACTGCCAGTACAGTTTTATTCCGGACTTGGCTTCTATCATGGTGCGTATGGGGCCATTAAAAATAGATCAGGAAACATGGATTTGCTGATAACTCTCGGAACATTAACGGCATTTATTTTTTCATTATTCATTACATTTGATGGTAATGTTTTTCCAGTTAAATACACATATTATGATGCATCAGTTTTTATTATCACATTGATACTAACAGGTGGTTATATAGAAAGCCTGACAAAGAGGGCAGCAAACTCATCTGCCCACAGGCTTTTGGAATTAATACCAGAAAGTGTCCATATGTATAGCAATGGTAATGTACATGATGTGGCCTATGAAAATATTAAAACAGGGGATGCCATTCTAATAAGACCCGGAGAGAATATTGCAGTGGACGGAACAATAATAAAGGGTACAACAGAGGTGGACGAATCAATGATAACCGGTGAACAGATGCCGGTACTAAAGCACGAAAATGACAATGTTTATTCAGGCACAAAAAATATAAATGGTAGCATAATTGTAAAAGTTAACGCGGTGGGCCCAAATTCAACTGTTAATAAACTGTATTCATTAATACAGATGGCAGCAATGGGAAGGGCAAAAATTCAGCGCATTGCCGATGTATTTTCATCGTATTTTGTTCCGGTTGTTATATCAGCAGCACTTGGCTCTTCAATATTCTGGTTTATTTATTTAAATCATGAGGGGGACCCCATATCCTTAATAATATCTGTCCTTGTTTTTGTTTCAGTTATAGTTATAGCGTGTCCATGTGCCATAGGACTTGCTGCACCAATTACGTTGCTAATATCATCAAATGAATCACTTGAAAATGGAATAATAATTAAAAATTCAAGTTCCATGGATCGTTTATCGCACATAAACATGGTAATCTTTGATAAAACTGGAACCCTAACAAATAACAGCCCAAATGTGTCATACATGAGGTATTATGGCGATAAGATGCTTGTCAACTCCATGTTAATTTCTATAGAACAGGCATCGAATCATCCGGCTGCACGTGCAATTGTTAATTACATTAAGGAACTCCCACATGACACCTATACAATTAATGATATAAAGGAGATACCGGGATTTGGCATTAAGGGTGCTTTTAATGGCCGTGAAATCTCTGTTACCAGGGATGGCAATTTTACCGTGCTAAATTACAATAACGAAAAACTTGCCGAAATAAAAATAGAATATAAATTAAGGGATAGTGCAAAAATCGCTGTTAAAAAGCTTATTAAAAATGGAATTGATGTTGCAATTGTAACCGGCGACAGCAAGGAGAATACAGTAAACATTGCACATGATCTTGATATCAATAAATATTATTATAATATCAAACCAGACCAGAAGGCAGAAATAGTAAAGAAGATGCAGAGGGATGGAAAATATGTAATGTTCGTTGGCGATGGCATAAATGATACAATTGCAATGGAGGCTGCCGACGTTGGTGTATCAATGTCCTCAGGTTCTGACATAACAAAAGAAAATGGTGATATTATACTATTAAAGGATGACCTAAAAAACGTTTATAATATGATTATCATTGGAAGAAAAACAATTAAAAAGGTAAGGCAGAACATAGGATGGGCAATTGGATATAACTCGGCACTTATACCTGTTGCGGCCGGCATACTTGTTCCACTGTTCGGGCTTTCTATATACTTTGTGCTTCCAATACTTGCAGCACTTGCAATGGGTATGAGTTCCACAACGGTTGTTTTAAATTCCCTAAGAATAAAGAAATCAATTAGAAGGTCAATAAGTTTATAAAAACAAAATAATTAACTTATACATGAAGATAAGCATAAATGCATTTGAAAATGGTAAAAGGATACCGGTAAGGTTTACGTGTGATGGCGATGATATATCCCCGGAAATACATGTTTCAGGTATACCGGAGGGGAAGCATTATATGATTATTATGAATGACCCTGATGCTCCTGTGGGACTATTTACCCACTGGATAATATACAATATACCGGCATCTGTGAATATACTGCATGAGGATATTGATAAAAATTCAATAACCGAGGATGGGTTTTATCAGGGTAAAAACGATTTTGGAAAAACTGGTTATGGAGGACCATGCCCACCAAAGGGCAATGGCCCGCACAGATATTTTTTCAACCTTTATGTGCAGGATAAAAGAATAGACAGGGACAAAATCTCTGTGGCTGAGGCATATAATACTGTAAAAAATAAGGAGAAGACAACATATATGGGTGTATATGAAAGATTATAATTTTTCAATATTTTCAAGAATCTCCTTTAATTTATCAAATGCCTCAGGGAAATCTGGTCTTGTAATGCATACCCTTAGATATGTTCCAGTAACTCCAAATAATCTTGCGGGAACAGCACTAACCCCATTTTTCGCAAGGATATCGCTTAATTTATCTGAATCCATTTTTGTATATTCTGAATAATCAACGAAGGATACTGGAACATTTAGTGGCTTTATATTTTTATAGAATTTTAATTTCCCCATGTTATTAATTAATATCCTGTGATTTGAACTTACAATACCCCTGACAAATGATGCAATTTTATCATGATCCCTCAAGATCTTAACGCCTGCAGACACATTTATATATGAAACATTCTCCACCACAAGGCCCTTATAACCATATATGTCAAGTGCTGATTGCCTATCAGGGGCAATAATGTAACCAAGCTTAAGGTCATCCCCGGCATAAAACTTTGTAAATGTATTTATTAAATATCCTGAGTCATGCCTAAATTTATTCAGGTCAGAATAAAATTCATAAAATGTTTCATCTATAACGGCAGTTTTATAACCGCCTTTTAATTCAGGCATGGTACCTGTTGGATTGTTTGGAAGGCTTAATGCATATATCCCATCTTCACCCTTTTTATAACCATAAATTTCAGGTGTTTTATATATTAATTCATATTCTGGAACATTTACATTACAGGTTTTAAAACCCTTTCTCATTAAATCAAGCATTATTAATCCAAAGGCCTCTGTTGCACCATGCGTAATAACTATTCTATCAGGGTCAACATCATGCAAGCTGGCTATTTCATTTATAAAATCCTTTTCCGTATAATGGTCATTGATGTTAAAATATTTCTTTATGTCAAGAACACCGGACATGCCGCTGTTGCTTAAATTATACCCTGCATGATGTGAATCCAGCCATAAACCTGTATCAAACGCCATTATCTGATATTACCAATGGCATATATATTTTTATTGAAGATGATTTTAAATTTTTATGCATAATATGTTTAAGCAATGATGCAATTATATCTAAAAATGGGAGTTAGAAATTACCTGCTATTTGGTTTGGTTTCAGGATTCATAGCCGCAATTTTCGAGGCCTCTGCATTTTATATTTTTGATGCATTATCTGGAATTAGTATCGGAATACAGTTTACCGATATAGGAATTAAACTCTTCCATTTTTATGGTATCACAGCCCAGGTATCTGGATTATTAATGCATTTTCTAGTTGGCACAGTTGTTGGGTTTTTTGCAGCGTTAATATCGTTTTATATTAAACCATTTAATATTTTTAACAGTCGCAAAGGATTTTTAATAGGTTTGCTGGCCGGATTTTTAATACTTATTCTTTTCAGCCTTCCGGTAAATATATTTTTATTGCATCTATATGTTTATGAAAATTATCATAAGGCATCCACACTGTTTTATTATTCCATGCATATATTTTTTGGCATGGTCTGGGGAATATTTCTGGGATTAATAAATAAAAAATATTTTCACAAATAAGCGATATAAATTATAATTATAATCGAATGGATATATTTTTATTTGAGTTTGTCATTAAATAAGCATGGATATAGTTGAAAAAATTGCCGGTGAGATTACAATTTCCGACAATCCTGGAATAACAATAAGAAAATGGCGTGAGGAATTTAACATATCACAGATGGAGCTATCAAGGTTTATGAATGTTTCCCCATCAGTTATCAGCGATTATGAATCAGGCAGAAGAAAATCACCAGGTGCATCATCAATAAAAAAAATTGTAAACGCCATGATAAGCATAGAGGAAAAGCGCGGTGGGCACATACTAAGAAGGTATAACAGCGGAATACCATCAGATGCCCTTCTCGATATAAAGGACTATGACCATGATATTTCATTAGAATATATTCTTCCGAAGATAAGGGGCAAATCATGCTCAAAGGCGGATTTAAAAAGAAATATAAGGGGTTATACAATGATTGACGGCATAAAGGCCATACTTCAGTTCTCATATGCTGAGTATACCAAACTTTATGGGTGGTCAAGCCAGAGAATAATCTTTATAACCGATGTTTCAATAGGAAGAAGCCCAATGATAGCCATAAGGGCTCACCCACTCAAACCGGCGGCAGTGGTTTATATAAAACCGGAAAATGTTGATGAGCTCGCAATTAAATTATCTGAAATAGAAAATATACCATTAATTAAAACTGATATGGATTATAAATCTATATCCGGGGTAATGAATTTGTTAAGATGAGAAAATTTTATTTATATACCAGTCAGGGTCAAATGGCATAATATCATCCATATTCTGGCCTGTGCCAACGAATAATATTGGTTTTTTTATTTCTGTAGATACGCTAATTACAGCGCCACCCTTTGAATCAGTGTCCAGTTTTGTAAGTATAATACCATCAAAGTTAATTTCTCTGGCAAATGTATTTGCCTGTTCTATAACGTCCTGGCCGATCATTGCATCAAGCACAAGAAGGGTTAAATCCGGCTTTGAAACCCTCTTTATCTTCTTCATTTCATCAAGGAGATTTTTATTGGTCTGCATTCTACCTGCAGAGTCTATTAAAACATAATCAAGCGACCTTGCCCTTGCGTGCTCTATGGCATCAAATGCAACAGATGCGGGGTCACTCTTAAAATCATGTTTTATTACCTCCACACCTATATTCTTACCCAGTATTGAGATCTGCTCTATGGCACCTGCCCTGAATGTATCGGATGCCGAGATAACAACCTTTTTTCCATTATTTTTCAGGTAATATGCAAGCTTTGCTATGGTTGTTGTCTTTCCGGTTCCATTTATACCAAGAAACAAAATTATATATGGTTTTTTACCCGGGTTAAGTATATCGAATCTATTTTGATTTTCAGATATTATTTCCTTAATAACATTCTTTAACTCATCCTCAACCGAATAAAAGTCAACCCTTCTTTTTAATTTCCCCATACGTTCCTTTAATTTTTCAGTAATCAGATCCGCGGAATCCAGGGAAACATCTGATTCAAGCAGGATTTCCATTATTTGATTATCAATTTCAGATCTTTTAATAACCCTCTGGTTACCTTCCTTTCCAGTATTTTCTTCATTTACCTGTTTTTCTGATGAAACATCGTTTTCAACAACTGAATTATTATCATTCTGTTTCGAAAATATTTCAGAAAACTTTTTCTTTAACTTGTCAAACATTAATTGCTTCCCCTTGCATTTTGTATTGCATATACAAGTGCATCATAATTGTTTTGAACCTTCTCCTTCTGTTCTATCAGGCTATTATAGGAATCATTTAGATTTTTTATATTTGCCTTCAAATCCTCAAGTGCATCCGCCCTATCCTTTTCTATATAAACATTTGATCCAACAGGAACAAGAATTTTATCTGTATTTAGTGTTGCCCTTGCAAAGAGGCCTGACCCTATTGATATTTTAACATCCTCTGACTTTTGATACTCATTATTTTCCAGTAAGGAGGCGGTTTCAGAGGTTTCCTGAAGTGTCTTTGCAATTATTTCAATCCTGCCATTTATATTTTCGATGAGATTTTTTAAATACTCAAGCTGGTCCAAAACATTTTCCTGATCTGCCATTTTTAATCACCAAACATTTTTTTATTCTCTATTAATGCATCTATAACTGGGATTGAATCACCGGATAAATAATTTATCAATGCACCACCACCTGTTGATACATAATCCATATATTTTCTAAATCCAAATCTATTTACTGCACTAATTGTATGCCCCCCACCCACTATTTTCATTGCACTGCTGTTTGAAATCTCATCAAGGATTTCCCTTGTTCCTATGGAATATTCATTTATTTCATACATTCCCATTGGTCCATTTATAAATATATTTTTGGCCCTTTTAATATAATCCTTAAACTTTTCAATGCTGTTAAAACCTATATCTGCCAGAAGCTCATTATCAGGTACATTATCTTTCAATGTGATATTTTTTTGAGATGGATTTAGTATAAAATCATCAGGTAATATTATTTTTTCAGGATATTTTTCAATTAAATTTCTAGCCATGTCTATTAATTCCAAATAATTTTTGTTATTATTTTTTATAAAGTCAATATTCCGTTTGCCTATGTTTTTTCCTGATGCAATCAAAAATAAATTGGCTGCCACACCACCGTAAAGAATGTAATCAACTATGCCCTTTTCAAAAAATGACCTTGAAACCTTAACAGCATCTGATACCTTTGAACCGCCAAGAATTGCAATTTTTGGCCTTTGATTTGAATACTTAAACTTATCAAGCATTGATATTTCTCTTTCCATTAATCTTCCCGCAATCATTGGGCCGGATTTTTTAAAACCTATAAGGCTTGTATGTGGCCTGTGAACTGCACCAAATGCATCTATTATATAATAATCAAAGAGTTTTGAAAGATTTTTTACAATATGCGTATTCTCTATTATGTTAAAATTGTTGAAATTTATTGAAACCTCTTCACTGTAAAATCTTGTATTTTCAAGCATTATTATATCGCCCTTCTTCATTCTTGAAACTGCATAATCAACAGAGCTCCCAAAGAGTGAGTCTATGAAAAGTATTTCCCTGCCCATTAATTTTGATAGATACCTGCTATGATATTTTAATGAGGTAAAATCATCATCCCCGGGTCTTCCCTGGTGTGCGGTTATGACGAGTTTTGAATCTGATAATTCATTTATCGTTTCAGAATATGAGTTGAGCCGTGAATCGTCCATAATTTCCTGCGTAATTGGGTTTATGGGTGAATTAATATCAATCCTTAGGTACACGCATTTATTATCAAAATCAAAGTCGTCCATGGTAAAGAATGGGTAATTATTCATGAATCGTAATTCCCATGTTGTAATAAAATTTTTTTATTTAATAAACCTATTTATGAAGCTATTATCCAGATAGATTTCTTTTTTATAATATATGTTTTTAAGATCTGTATCAAAAACCAAAAATCTCATTTTTACCCCACTCTTTAAAGCATCGATAAATTTATTCGAGAATTTTATATCACGATCAAAATTTGGTGCGAAGGATTTGGCATTGCTATTAAATATCAAAAATAAAACATATGCATCATATCCTTTATTAATAAGATTTATTAGTAAATCCAGATGATGTGATGCCCTCTCACTTACCGCGTCAGGAAACATTGCAACACCATAATTCACAAGGGTGCATGATTTAACCTCTATGTATGCATTATTATATTTAAAGTCAATACGGCGATTTCCAACAACAACCTCTGAAATGTATCCCGGCCTTATAAAATTGGATGCGATTTTATTATGGAATCTCGAATCATTAAATGTGTATACATCACCATTTTTTATAAAAGTTACCGAGTAATCTGTTTTTTTCCCGTGGGCCTCACGGATAAAAATTTCATTTCCGGGATATAATAACTCCTCAAGCCTTCCTGGATCATGCAGGTGGGCAAGAATATTAGTATTATTCATATTTAATTCCATTAGAAATCTATTTATTCTTTTTACAAATATTGCTTTATAAATCTTCTCAAAACTCATAATAACAGTATTTTCATGAATGCCGATAAATGGGCCTGTGCCATCCATAATATGACAATAATTAAAAGCATTTTAATTATTTTATTTTATACATATATAGATAAGCAAATTTATATACAAACTTGTGATATATATAATTGATATGATTAATAGAACCAGGAAATTAATTATTGCAATCATTGCGATAATAATAGCAGCCATATTTGTGGAAATGGCATTTAATCCAGCTGTAAATAATAATTCAAATTATATAAACGAAAAGGCAATTGGGTCCAATAATGGTTATCTCATTAACGGTACAATTCAAAATGGTACGGTTACCCATGCATATATAAAAAACTATTCTATAAACTCCTCAAAAATAAACCATGCATATATAACAAATGCATCCTTAAATAATACATATGTTAGCAATGCAATGATAAAGTATTCATATATAAATAACTCAAGGTTAAATAATGTTACAATTATGAATGATGGTATTAACAATACAGTAATTTATAATGCAACGTTAATAGATGTTTCACTTAATAATGTAACCATATACAATGTTAGCATTATAGATGCCAGTGCTGTAAATTCTTATATAAGAAATGCAACTATTAATCATGCAAGTCTGATTGCCTCGGTTCTTTTAAACTCCACCTTTAATAATGGTACAGCATCATATAGCATTCTGGTTAGTGTAAACCTAACAAATGCAACAGTGAATTTAACCGATTTTACCTTTGTAATTAATCTTAATAACTTTTTTAATCAGGCTTACTTACTTGGAAATTCCAGCTTTAATAATTTGTCATACCATTTGGGGCTTTCAAATAGTACCTTACTTGCCAATATAAATAATCAGGTTAATAATCAGCCGTCAACACCTGTTACATCACCCACAGGCCCGGTTAAGATAGGTAATGGTCCTCAACCAGTAGCACCATTACCTCCCATAAATCCCACAAATCCCCCAAATAATCCTCCAGCACATCCATTACTATAATTTGTGTTTTATTTTTTCTTTATATTGTTTAACAAAAGCTGTCAATAAGGTTTTTAATTTTATTTTGTATACAAAATTAGTTCTTTAAAGTGTTTATACCTCCTTGTATATTTTAGAAAAATTAAATTATC
Source organism: Acidiplasma cupricumulans (assembly GCF_001402935.1). NCBI lineage: Archaea > Methanobacteriati > Thermoplasmatota > Thermoplasmata > Thermoplasmatales > Ferroplasmaceae > Acidiplasma > Acidiplasma cupricumulans. The sequence continues at coordinate 11,547 of NZ_LKBH01000195.1, forward strand.
AAATATTAAAAGACTCTTTATTCTTTAATATTCATCCTTATTTCTTATAGAACATTTACTATAATTATCATTATTAGTTTTTATTCAATGCTTTAATAGTCTTTATGAATCCAATATATTTATTATGGTTAATTACAGCCCTTATGGCTGTGGCAATGGCCTATGCAATCAACCTATCCAGAAGGGCAGATAACATCATGAATAAATTTTTTGTTTATTTAATTCTGGGTATGATGAACAGCATGCTCATTGCTCCAGTATTTTATTTTATATTTATATTATCGCTGTTAAAGACAATTGAGTTTTCAGTAATAATAATGATGCTGGAGGTGCTTCCATTTTTATTTAAATTTTTATCAGATCTTATGCAGAATTCAGGTTCTGTAAAAAAATCGTTTTTATTTTATTATACAATATTTTTTGTTATATTTGATGAATTAATTATGAGTATAGATTTTAATCTAATTACTGCTAACAGTTACCTGCATTTTTTATTTTTACAACCTTTAAATGCAGTATTTCAGGCCGTATCAACGTACTGGTTTGTATTCCCAATGGCATTTGAGATGCTCATAACGTCTTTAATTTTAAAAAATTCTCTGAAAAAATTAGTATTTATTATTTTTGCAATGCAGTCTCTGGTAATGCTATTAATGCCAACTGCGATAAATAATTCTTTATATGCCAGGGTTGCAGTTTATCTTTCCGGTGCCATAATGACCGGCTTTTTTATTTACATTTTTGAATATCTTTATAGAAAGCAATCCCTTCATAAAACAGAGGGAAAATACATTCTACAGCTTTTGGGAGCATATACATTAATGATGGCGGGGGTATTTATATGGCAGTACAGTAAAAACGTTTACCTGATTTCAGCCTCAATGATTATTGATATGATTGTTTATCTTAATGGTCTTTTAAGATACAATTTTGACGATAAACAATTTTTCTGGATTACAGCCAGAAGATGGTCAGTTTTGTATATGACCATGGTTTTTACATCAGAATTTTTCATGGGATTAACATTTGATGCCCAGTACTATGGTGCCGGCACGTATCTAATCTCAATGGGACTTGCCTTAATAGGCGGAAGCATCATAAACATTATCAGTGCCTCACTTTATGATTTTATCGTCTTTTTCGCTGATGTTGCACTTTCTCCATGGTTTTTAATAATGATGGGAATAGAAATGGGGTCACTTGTGGTATTTAAAATAAGGACAACAAAACAGATTGAAAATAAAATCAGGTTAATTCTGATGCTTCTTGCCTATGCACTTTACACTGTAATTGTTCCATCATTTTTAATTCCAAACAATTCAATGATTCCATTTATTGGTTGGACCATGGGAATAGGTTCTGGTGGTCCAGTTGCTCCATTATTAATCATACCAATGGTTTTAACATATGTTATAAGTGGCATATTATCATTATTGTTTGGGTCAAGACAGCTATGTTCGGTATTTTGTTCCGCACCTGTTATGTATCAGGGTACATTTTATGATTCAATGAAAAAATTCAACAGGCAGACAAAAACAAGCAGGGCAATTACACTAAATAATAAATCGGGCCAGAGACTTTATAAAACTGTTTCCTTGATTGTTTATGCCTCAATTGGAATTACAGCGGTTTTATCATTTCTGGATTCAATACACATAACATCATTTTATTTCTATGGTACGGATCCGGAATACATGCTTTACCTGTTTTATTTCGGTGTTGTCTGGTATATAGTTTTTATAACCATGCCCCTTCTTGGATCCTATGCGTGCATAAACACAGGATACTGTCACTGGGGTAACTTTAACAGGTTTGTTTCCAGATTCGGATTTTTTAAGTTAAAGGTCAGGGATTCAGATACCTGCCTTACATGTAAAACAAGGGATTGTGCAACAGCATGCCCTGTTGGAAATTCCTCCATGCCCGGCAGTTTTATAAAAACTGGTGCGTACAAGGATTCAAGGTGTGTAGGAATAGGCGACTGCATAGAGGCATGCCCACATGATAATATATTTGTATACGATGTTAGAAATTATTTAAGGGAAAGGCTTGGCGGTGAAAAAAAGAAAGATACCTCTGGTTCTAAAAAGGATAAACTAATTTAAAATATCTTTAAGATATACGGTGATTTATGTATAATTTAATTTATATTATTTTAACCGAAATAATAATGACACCGCTTATTATATGGATAGTTGATTATATTACCAAAAAATCATCAGAATTTACGGTAACCGCGTATGTAATTTCATTAATATTTTTGGTAATGATGGCCAGCATGCTGGATGCCCTATTTTATTATGATATTAGCAGCAGGTCGTTTCTTAGTGTTATTATTGCGGTAAACATTGTAATGGATCCATCCACTATTGTTCTTCTGTATGCATTTATAAAAATAGCAAGGTCAAAATCTGTTAATTTTTCTAAAAAAACAATTGTAAATACAACAACACTGATTACATGGTCAGAGGTTTCAATGGCGATTTTTTTAAAATCCCTGGCAATTAATGGAGAGTTTATTTTTTCTGGAATTATAGACTATTTCTCATATTTTGGAGCATCTGTTACTTACATACTTTTCCTGATACCAATGGTTTCTGAGATGATTTTCTTTGTTTTTTATAATTTATCCGGCATAAAAAGATTAATAGGGTCCCTCTTACTTTTAATGCAGGTTGCAGATCCTGCAATGTTTAATGGTTATCTTGAAATACCGTTATTAATTGCTTATTCAATTATCATGTTTGCTGTGCTTTACCTTCTTGTAAGTTATGTATATAAGCACAGGCAATCCCTAAATTTAAATGCCCATAAAATGATTAAATATACAATAATTTTAATATCAATATCCGTTGCCGGAATAATAGAACCATTCATTATTACAGAACCTTTTGGGCTCTCATGGTTATTGCTTGCTGTGAGCATGGTTATTTCCATGTTTTTATACTTTCAAATAGTTCTAGGATACTTCGATTGAATATAATTTTATTAAACAAAATTTTTAATATTATCGAAATATAATTTATTCATGAAAATATCATACAATAATAGTTATGCAGCATTAAACAATTCTGGTGCCTATCTTCATGATTTGTATTTAAATGGCACGCCAATATTAATGCCATCCACAGATAATATTGATACCCATGGAGGTTCTGCAGTATTATTTCCATTTGGAAACAGAATAAGGGATGGGGAATATGAATATAAAAATCAATTGTATAAATTGCCTAAAAACGATGGCAATAATAGCATTCATGGATTGATAAGAGATTTCAATTTTGAATATGAGGGAGATAATAAAAATGAAATAACCTTTTCAGGAATATTTCAGCATCCGGGTTACCCCGGGAGGGCTCAAATAAAAATAAATTATGTAATATCACAGAATAAATTCATAACAAATTTTTATGTAAAATCCCTTGACCTTCAGATACCTGTTGAGGTTGGCTTTCATCCCTATTTTTTGGTTTCTGGCAGGTACACTTTAAATTATAATGGAAAATTAAAAATGATGAATTACATGGATACATACTTTCCTGATGGAACATACACGGATTTTGATCTTAATGATCATGATTTATCATCTTACAGTCTGGATAATGCCTTTAAGTTACATGGTGATATAAAGTTAATTTATGATGACCATGAGATTAGAATTCATAGAAAAAATATGGATTATATTGTTTTATACAATGGAAGGTATGCATCAGGAAAATCTATTGCCATAGAACCAATGACGGGCGCTCCAGATGTTTACCATAATAAAATTGGATTAATAAATCTTAAAAAGGATGAAATTTTTGAATGCGGATATGAAATAGAATTATTGAAATAATTTTATTAAATTTATGATATCATATTATTGTATATTCTTTTGACGGCAATTAAATCCCTTAATTCCATTTCAGGTTTAAATGGTACCTCCTCATTATTCTTTACAGCGTCTATAAATTCACTTATTTCCCTTGTATAAACATCATATTTTTTAATATTCATTTTTCTGCCATTGAGGTATAAATCTCCGTAAACTGTCCTTATTTTTGTATCTATATCCCAGTCTGTTCTTGATTTTGGATCCTCATAAAGTGATCCCTCAGATCCAATTACCTCAAATGCAGGTACCTGTGGTGATTCCATGTATGCCCATGAATAATACAGTAATCCCATGGCACCTGAAGAGAATAGAAATAGCGCAGATGTTGTATCCTCACCATTCAGGCTTGATCCCCCATGCATACTTTTTCCTATTATATTGTTATAATTACCACCAAATTCAAGCATTGTATTAATATAATGTATTCCACCATCTATCAATGATCCACCACCTATATATTCTGGCTGCTGCCTCCAGCCGGTTTTAGAATAAAATCTCTGGTCCCTAACTATTATGCTGTGAATCCTGCCGAGTTTTCCGCTTTTTATTATGTTTTTTGCCTCAACAACTGAAGGATCGAAAAAATACTGGTCTAGTACCATAAATTTAGTCCCATTCTTTTTTGCCTCCCTTATGATTTTAAGACCATCAGATGGATTTGTTGATATTGGTTTCTCCATTAAAAGATTTGCACCGGTTTTTAATGCCTTGATACCGAATTCAAGATGAAGGTTATGTGGAATAATTAAATCTATTATATCATATTTATTTTTCAATGCAGAATCATAATTTGAATAAACATTATTTATATTATATTTGGATTTTACAAAATTTATGACATCATTATCCCTTTCAACTATATCAATTTCAAGATTATTCAACCTATTAAGAGCGGATAGATGCATTTTTCCGAATCCCTTTACGCCCACCACAAGTATTTTCATAATTATAAAATTATAATAAAGATTATTAATTTTTTTATACATTGAAATATCTCATGCCAGCACAATGAGACTTACCATTTGCAATACACCAGAAATTCATTCAAATCATAATTCACCTGCTTTCCACAGAATAACCTGTAATTATATTATTACTGATATTAATTGCATTATAATTAATGCCCAATTAAAATATTTATATAAAATTTTAAAATGTGTATTCATGCAGCCACAAATCGAAATAGAAAAGCTAAAAAATTATGTCATGGAAAACCCATCATTCAGGATATATATAAATGGAAACAGCGTTGAACTGCATTTTATTCCGAATACACCTGAAGCCTCAATGCACTTTCCTGACGGAGTTCAGGTTGAACATATTATGTATGGGAATATTGAAGATGGTAATGTTGTTTTCTATAAATTTGTTACTATTAGCAGCAGGGGAAAAACAGAAACCGAAATACTTGATGATGATCCTGTCATGGAATGGATGAAATATATATAAAAAAATAGTATATTTTTTAAAATTACGCATAGCAATCAACTTTTAATGATATATATAATTTCATACTTATAATTCGATGGAAATCTTTTTAAGTGTATAATCCCTTTATTAAGGGATAAGCATGCACGAAATAGATATAAATCTGCTTGTTGGCGGTCCCCAGGGAGGGGGTATAGACAGCTCAGCAAATATGATTAATATGGCATTTTCCCTGGCAGGATATTATATTTTTGGTGTTAGGGAATATCACTCAAATATAAAGGGAAGGCACAGTTATATTCATTTGAGAATTATGAGAAGGCGGCCCGGATCATTAAAATACCCGGTTGATATCATGGTGGCCCTAGACCCTGATACATTGTTTGAGCATATGCATGATGTTTCAAAAAACTCTAAGGTTATATATGATTCAGCATTTGAAAAATTTGATTTATCACAGGCAAGAATGATTTTACCAGATACCCTTGCAAGAATAAAGGAGGAATTATCAAAAAATAATCTTCCGTTAAATGCTGCTGGGGTTCTCGAATATTATCATTCGCATGGAATAAAAACCATTTCAATACCATTTGATAAGGTAATAAATGAAAATGTTCCGGAAGGGCCATCCACAAGGTATTATAATACACTTGGTGCAGGTGTCACCCTTGCACTTCTTGGCCTTGACATGGATCATGCAATCGCCGGAATAAAATATGCATTCAGGAAAAAGCCTGCAGTTATAGAACCCAATGTAAAAATTTTAAATGCTGCATATGACTTTGTGGATAAACTGGGAGAGAATATTGCCAATTTAGAAACGTATGAGGCAAAACCACGGATGCTGTTAAATGGTAATGATTCTGTTGCAATAGGTAAGCTCATGGGAGGTTTAAGATTCCAGACATACTATCCAATCACACCTGCAAGTGATGAAAGCAATCTGCTGGAAAACCATGAGGAAATAGAGTATTTATCAGAGGAGGCGGAAAATCTTAGAAAGGGAGGCCTTGTTGTTGTCCAGACCGAGGATGAGCTTGCCGCTGTAAATATGGCAAATGGCGCGGCACTCACCGGTGCAAGAAGTGCCACTGCAACTTCGGGCCCTGGATTCTCCCTAATGGCAGAGGGTATATCATTTGCTGGCATGACAGAAATTCCAGTGGTTATAACATTTTATCAGCGTGGTGGCCCATCAACAGGCCTCCCAACAAGAAATGGTCAGGCAGATCTGGATTTTGCCCTCAACACCGGCCATGGAGAATTTCCGAAAATAGTGTTATCATCAGGAGATATGGAGGAATGCATATATGATGCAATGAAGGCATTAAATTATGCCCAGAAATACCAGTTACCAGTAATACATTTAATTGATAAAACCCTCGCAAATACCATGGATCTTGTCCCAGAAATAGATGTTAAAAAGGTAAAAATTGAGATTCCAGAGTATAATAATGATGAAAATAACTATAAAAGGTACTCTCTTAATACCAGTAATGGTGTATCACCATACGGTGTATTTGGCAGGGATGTTTTCTGGATGACCGGCGATGAACATGATGAACTTGGCCATGTTACAGAGGACCCTGAGATCAGGGATAAAATGATGGAGAAGAGGATGAAAAAGCTTGAGACTGCTGCAATGGAAATACCATTGGAGGATAAGGCAGTGCTCTACGGTAATAAGGAAGCAGATTTAACTTTTGTTACATGGGGGAGCCAGAAAACATTGATTATGGATTTAATAGATGAATTAAAGAAGGAGAATATTAATGCAAACATGCTTTACTTAAAAATGTTTGAGCCGTTCCCATCAGAATTTGTTGAGAGCATACTGGGTAAATCAAAAACTGTTATAGATGTTGAGAGCAACATGACAGCACAGGCGGCAAAGGCAATAAGGTTAAATACCGGTATAAAAATAGATAATTATATTTTAAAGTATAATGGCAGGCACATGACCATAGATGAGGTATTAACTGCCACAAAGAATATTATTGATGGAAAATCAAAAATGGAGGTCCTGAAAAACGGATCATAAAGGTGGTAAAAATGCAGAAAACAGTATATAATAAGGGAAGTTATAATTTTAGGAATAATGTAACGATAGACTGGTGCCCGGGATGCGGTGATTTCGCAATAGTTACCGCAGTAACACAGGCACTTAGCAAAATGGATATGGACCCAACAAAGGTTGTTGCCATATCCGGTATAGGATGTTCCGGAAAAACACCGCATTATCTTAATATAGCAGGTGCCCACACACTGCATGGAAGGGCGATACCGTATGCAGTTGGCGTTAAGCTTGCAAATCCAGATCTTAATGTACTGGTAATGGGCGGTGATGGTGATATGCTTGGAATAGGGGCAGGCCATTTCGTTGCCGAGGGGAGAAGAAACTCAGGAATAGTTGTGCTCCTGTACAACAATGCTGTTTACGGTCTAACAAAGGGCCAGGCCGCACCAACCATGCCGCTTGGAGAAAAGGTAAAGAGCATACCAAGGCCAAGCATACTTGGTAAAATAAATCCTTCCGCGCTTGCACTGGCATCTGGATATACCTTTGTGGCACGTGCCTTCTCATCTGAAATAGCCCAGCTTTCAGATATAATAATAAAGGCCCTTAACCATAAGGGTTCATCAATGATAGAGGTACTGCAGCCATGCCCAACATACAATGATGTTAACACACTTGACTGGTACAGGAAGAGGGTTTACAAGCTTGAAAATGATAAGTCGTGGGACCCAGAGGTTAATTCCGCTGACGAGGATGAGGAAAAATTCAGCAGGGCCTATGAAACTGCAATGACATGGGGAGATAAAATACCAATAGGAATATTATATAAGAATAATATAATACCGCCATTCACGGAGAGGCTAACATCAATAGTTCCGGATTATTTCAAATATCCACCTGCAAATCAGGACATATGCGATAAAAATGGCTATACACTGGTTGATCCATTTAAAACATTTAACGAGAAGGTTATTGACTAACCTTCTTCTCCTTTAATTCATTTAAATATTTTTCTATATACTCAAGATCAATGTTTAATGTATTTTCTGTTTCCTTAAGCCATAAAAGACCGCCGGCAGAGTCAACCACCTGACCTGCAAACTTCATATTGCCAACGAGGTTTTTCCAGTTAAATGGTATTTTGGATATTATAGATAAATACATTTTGCCGTCGGATTTTCTTACATGCAGCTTTCCATTAAATAGGTCTCCTTTTTTATAAAATATTTCGGTGGCAAATGGCTTTTCTCCTGGTTTTCTTGAAACGTCCTTAACATCTGTTACCTCAACACCCTTCATGAGATTTTTTAGATCATCCATTTAAAATCCCCTCGACCTCAGGTAATTTGTGGCTATTTTGCCAAGACCCAGCTGTTCTGGCGTGTACCCAAATGAAAGGCCTATAAGCTGTGTTATATACAGTGTTGGCATTGTCCATTTCTGATTGAATCTGTCCATTATTTTAAGCTGCGTGGCATCAAGCTGCAGATGGCACAGTGAGCAGGGGTGTACCAGCATTTCAGCTCCGTTACCCTTTGCATTTGTGAATATATTATTTGCCATTTTTAATCCAACATCTGGATTGCTTCCCATGAGTGGAAATCCACAGCATGCAGCCTTCATTGGAAATGCCACAGGTGTTGCTCCTGTTGCGGCAACAAGATCCATTACACTGTGCGGGTTGTGTGCCGGCTCAAAACCCATCACACTGCTGGGTCTCAGAAGCTGGCATCCGTAGTATGTTCCAACCTTAATGCCCGTGAGCGGTTTCTTTACATGGCTTTTTATGTTATCTATGCCAACATCCTGAATAAGAACCCATATAAAATGTTCGGAATCCACCCCACCTTCATATTTTATGTTGGCCCGGCCAAGGCGTTCATCAACATTTTCCCTTAATTCTGGATCCTTTTCATACTTATCAGCTGCTATTCTGTGGCTGTTAAGGCATACACTGCATGGTGTTGCCATTTTATCATATCCCATATTTTTTACCTTGTTAAGATTCCTGAGATTAAGTGCGGTATGTATTTCCTCACTTTTATCATCCATAAACCCTCCACCACAGCAGTTCCAGTCCTCCACCTCAACTAGCTCAAGGTTTAAATCCTTTGCAATAAGCTGGGTTGCAATATCAACATCCTTTGCTATTCCATGGGATGCACATCCCGGATAGTATGCCACCTTCATTTTTTATCACCCATTATCTTTTTTATTTCATCTATATTTTTTACATCATTATCCTTTGCAAGTGCGTATTTTAATTTTCCCTCCTTTCTCATATAATTTATATCCTTAATTGCCTCTCCAAAACCAAAAGTTTTTAGGTATAATGTTGATTCCTTTATTTTTCCCGTATTGTTAATAAGATCAAATACTGTGTCATCATGCTTTCTCGCCATCTCTGTAACCTCTGTATTGCCCTTATATTCATTGAGGTATGATTTTGTTTTTTTAATTGCAATTACGGGCTGCACGTCCTGTGGGCACACCTCATAGCACATATAGCATGATGTGCACCTCCATGCACTGTCCATAAGTATATTTATCCTCTCCTCCGTCTTTGTATCCCTGCCATCAGCAATAAACCTGTAACCCTTTGCATGTGCGGCAGGTCCCAGAAATTTTTCATCCATTCTTACGGAGGGACAGGCGGAAACACACAGGCCGCACCATATGCATTCCTGGAACTTCCACACCTCTTTCTGCTCTGAGGGGGTCATCCTCTGCTCATTTTCACCTGCTATTACAGATTCATCTGCATAAAGTCTTGGCATTACCTTATACATTCTATCATAAAATGTGTCAATGTCCGGTATTAAATCCCTAATACCTTTATAATAATCCATTGCCTCAAGATTAATTTCATTATTTTCGTCCATCACATCAAATGCCATGGTTCTGCATGCAAGTCTTGGAAAACCATTAATCTTCATGGCACAGCTCCCACACACTGCCATATGGCACGAGGCCCTGTATGCAAGTGCAGGATCCTGCTCAGTTTTTATACGCCTCAACACCTCAGTCATCTGTGTATATCTATCGGCCCTTACCTTGTATGTCTTCCAGTAAGGATCATTTTTACCGTCGTATTTTTTAATATTTACGGTTATTTCCTTTTCCTCCACCATATCAATACACCCTCGGTTCCGGTTTCCATTTGGTTACTATAACCGGCTTATACTTTATTTCTATATCATTATCTGCAAGATATGCCAATGTGTGCTTCATCCAGTTCGTATCATCCCTTTCTGGGAAATCATCCCTGAAATGTGCACCCCGGGTTTCTGTCCTGTTAAGAGCTGCAGACGCTATGGCCAGAGATACATCTATCATATTTCTTGTTTCAAGTGCATTGAAGACCTCTGTATTGTAATTTGTTGTTTTATCAGTTACGTACATATTCAATGACCTTTCCTTTAATTTTTTAATGCTCCTCACAGCATCCTCAAGCTTATTTTTATCCCTGAATATGCCAACGTTTTCCCACATAATGTCCCTAAGCTCGTTCAGGAGCGTGCCAAAATGCTCTCCATTTTCCCTCTTAATGTATTTATATGCATTATCAAGTATTTTATCTGTACCATCTGATGCCTCGACATTTTTATGATTCTTCAGGAATTCAACCATTGTATTGCCTGTTTCCCTGCCATATACAAGAGTTTCAAGAAGTGAGTTGGAACCAAGCCTGTTTGCACCGTGAACAGATACACATGCAGCCTCGCCTGCAGCAAAAAGTCCATTGAGGTCTGAATTTGCCCCTGTTATATCAACGTCAATACCTCCCATAAAGTAATGCTGTGCAGGTCTGACAGGTATCATTTCCTCGGTTGCGTCAACCCCTGCAAACGTTTTTGCAGCATCATATGCAAGGCTTAACCTGTCCATAATATATTCCTTGCCAAGGTGTGTTAAATCCAGCCCGAGATAGCCACCCTCAAAACCCCTGCCCTCACGCATCTCAATGGTCATAGACCTTGATACAATATCCCTGGGTGCGAGGTCAAATTTATGGGGTGCATATTTGGCCATAAACCTCTCACCCTTATTATTCTTTAATATTCCACCCTCGGCCCTTGCGGCCTCACTTATTAATATATCAGAGGGATACAGCCCAGTGGGATGAAACTGCACGAATTCTGGGTCCTTTAACGGGACACCTGACCTCAGTGCAATGCCGTATCCATCACCGGTATTTATATAACTGTTTGTTGTATGCTTATATATCATGCCAAGACCACCAGAGGCTATTAAAAGTGCCCTTGCCTTAAGGTATATTGGATCCATATTTTTCATCTGCATTGCAACAAGTCCGTTTACATTATTACCATTTTTTACAATATCTAAAACATAATACTCCGGATAAAAATCTATATTATTAAATCCAGATGCATGTTCAAAGAGAGTATGCAATAATGCCATTCCCGTTTTATCAGCAACAAATCTGGTTCTTGGATATGTCTGCCCACCAAAATATCTCAGGGCTATTCTGCCATCAGGCTGCCTGTTGAATGGTGCACCCCATAGATCAAGAAGATTGATTATTTCCCCAGATTTCTGTGAAAGTAATTCTGCAGCATTTTGATCCACAAGATAATCACCACCCTTAACCTCATCATAGGACATAAAATCAGGGTCATCATTTGGGTCTGAATTGCCCTTTATGTACGCAGCTATTCCACCCTCTGCAGCTGCGGAATGAGACCTTGTCGGAAAAACTTTAGAAACCACGGCAACGGTAAACCCATGTTCGGCCACCGTGTTTGCCGCCATAAGGCCAGCCAAACCGCCTCCTAGAATTACAGCATCATATTCTTTTTTTTCCATGAAATAATCACCTATATATAGTTTATACTATGGTATAATTACATAAAATATAAGATTTTGTTTTTAAACCTTAGAAAAAACAATTTTAGGATTTAAAGCATAAAATTATGAAGAAAAACGTTTTAACGTAACCGTATTGAATATAAATGATTAGGACAATGAAAGAAAAATATAAAAAACCAAAATTTTTATGCAGGGTGTTTA
>NZ_LKBH01000196.1:0-23012 GCF_001402935.1 Acidiplasma cupricumulans
TTCCGATCTAAAACTTTGCATCCCCATATCCCAATGGAAGGAGACTTAACACTTTAAAGTTAAAATTTAAATTATAATAAATAATCAGATTTTATGTTAAGAAAATTTGTTAATGATTTTATGCTGGGTTTTTCCATAAATTCATTTCAGAACGATCAGGGTAATGATTCCATGGCTGTTAACACGGACTGGTATAAATGGTCCACTGATAAAACCATGGAAAATATGAATTATGTTTCAGGTGGAATAGGTAATGGCCCGGATTTCTGGAATAATTTTAGGAAATATATAGATAAAATTGTAAATGCTGGATTAAACTCTGTAAAAATCGGGATTGAATGGTCAAGAATATTTCCAGAAAGCACAGAAAATGTTGAGATTAATTATAAATCAAACTCCTCAGGCGATGTGTATTCAGCAGAATTTGATGATAATTTATATAAAATGCTGGATATCAGGGCAGATAGAAAAAGCCTTGAACATTATGAGTCAATTTTTAAATATATAAGGTCAAAAAATATCAGAATAATTGTTACATTATGGGATGGAACATTACCATTGTGGATTCATGACCCTGTTGAATGCAACAGGAATTTACATAATTCAAAGAATAAGGGATGGCTTAATAAGAATACAGTTCTAGAATTTGGAAAATACTCATATTACATTTCAAAAAGGTTTGGCAGTTATATTGATTATTTTAACACGATGAACCGGCCAAATTATTTTGCAATAAACAGCTATTTATATGGCAATATTGAGGGATATCCACCGGGGCTTTCAGATTTTTCACTTTTAATGGAGGCATACCGTAATATGGCCTATGCACATAATCTGGCATACCTTGCCATAAAAAAATCAATTAATAAGCCCGCTGGATTAACCATGGAGGTTCCATATTTTACACAGGAAATGGATAATGATAATAATATATTCATGGTAAATTTTGTCAAATATCTTTATTATAATTTATTTATAAATTCAGCACTTTATGGAAATTTTGACATGAACCTTACAGGTGAGTTTAAGGAATCAAGGCCATATGAATTCAACGGTACGGATTTTATAGGCATATCATATTATGGAAGCATTCCAGTAAGGTATGTGCAGAATGAGGGTGTTGATATAAGATACCGGTTTGCCTTTATACCATGCACTAAGTGCAGCGACGATTTCCATGAAATCCATCCTGACGGAATTAAATATGTGGCATCCGAAATATATAATACATACAGAAAACCCGTAATAATAACGGAAAACGGTATTGCAACAGAATCAGATGATAAAAGATGCGATTTCATTAAACATACATTAATAGCCCTGCATCAGGCAGTTAAAGATTATCATATAAATTTAAAAGGATATTTTTACAGATCGCTTACAGATACCTATGAATGGGCACATGGTTTTTCATATAAATATGGGATTTTAAATGATAACATAAACTTTAAGGATACAGGGTCCATGGATTTATACTCAAATGTGGCAAAAAATAATGGAATAGAGGATGAAAAATACCGTGCATATGAATAAAAAATAAATATAATCTTTAACTTATTAATTATGAACATCATAGAATACATTAAAACAGATGAAATAAAGGGCATAATAAAAAATATAATGAATGCAAAATTTGTGCTGGAGATGCAGGATGGGTCATTAAGTGATGATAAATTCAAATATTACCTTATTCAGGATGACATATATTTAAAATATTATAAGGAGGCCGGAACAAAAATAAAAAATAATACAAAGAACAATGGCATTATAGAACTCTATGATGCAATAGGTTCCGATGAACCGGTTTTTCATCTTCAAATGCTGGATAAATTTGGAATAAAAAAGGAAAATATAACTGAGGATTTAATTAATTATACAACATATTCTTATATAAATCATTTAATAAGATGGTCAGAGGATTCAGATTATAACGGCATGCTGTCAATGCTTCCATGCCAGTGGTCCTATGAGTACATAGCGGAAAATTCAAATGTTAAATCTGATAAATACTCATTCTGGTTTGACTTTTATAAATCTGATGGTTATATAAAAATCACGGCAAAATACTTTGATATACTAAAAGATCTGGAATTAACCGGGATGCAGAAAAACATCTTTAAATTTGGATTATTATATGAATTAAATTACTGGATATGCAGTTATAATGGAATATAAATATGGCTTTGGCATTAACCACTGGATGATTGAAGATACTCTTAATTATCTATATAATTTAAAGAGAAATGGAATTAAACTGGATTTAACAGCCACAAGGCTGTTTGCGGAATATAATGGCAATCCTCAGGATAATTACAGAAGCATACACATAGCGGGAACAAATGGAAAGGGTTCAATTTCATCATACATTTATAATATATTGAGGCAGAAAAATAATACAGGACTTTACACATCACCACATTTAATAGATTTTAATGAAAGAATTGTATTTAACCGCGAATTAATCACTGATGAATATATAAAAAAATTTGTTGACAATAACAAAAATTATATAGAGGAGATGGCAAAAGAATACAGAAATCCAACCTTTTTTGAGACCACAACGGTTATGGCATTTAAATATTTTTCAGACAAGCATGCAGATTATGCTTCAGTTGAGGTTGGCCTTGGGGGGCGTCTGGATTCCACAAATATAATAAATCCCGAGGTAAGTGTGATAGCCCAGATAGGCTATGAGCATTACAGAATACTTGGCTGCTCATTAACATCAATTGCATATGAAAAGGGCGGAATAATTAAGGAAACAAAACCTGTTGTACTGCTTGACGATAAGCCCGAGGTTGTGGCCGAGATTAAAAAACTTGCAGCAGTGAGAAAATCAAAATTAATCCGTGTATCTGAATACTGCACTGTTAAAGATCTTGAATATGATATGGAAAAAATAAAATTTACTGCAGTTACTCCTGATGGCAGCTATAATATAGACGCAAAAAATTCAGGGCTGTTTCAGGTTAAAAATATCTGCACTGCAATAGCAGCCGTGAATTCACTTGAAAATCCTCCAGATATAAATACAGTTGAAAGGGGAATATATGAAAGCAGATGGCCCGGCCGGTTCGAGATTGTTGACAGCCATCCGCTGGTTATTTTTGATTCCGCACATAACCCGCCAGCTGCAAATGCACTTGTTGAATCATACACAAAAATCATAGGTAAAAAACCTTTACTTGTTATAGGCATGCTCTCAGACAAGGATGTTTTCTCATACCTTTCTGTCATGAGCCGTTTATCAGACAGTGTTATATTTACAACGCCTGATGAACCAGAAAGGTCCATACAACCCCAAAACCTTAAGGAATTATCAGGCAATCTGTTTAAGAACATCACTGTTATTGATGACCCTGTTAGGGCATATGAACATGCCATTAAATCATCAGACTATATACTTGTGACCGGATCTATGTATCTTGTCGGATTTTTAAAAAAATATATAGGTTCACCAGCAGCACCATTTATCTAAGAATAAATAAATAGATAAAACAGTCAGTAACTAACCCAGTTAAAAAATATTTTTGTATATCCAATACATAGCTATTTTATTAGCTGATATTTATGGACAACCCTTTTATTAAATACAGTAAAACAAGCGATTACGTTATAGGCGACCTTAAAAAATTAAGCAGTTCATATATACCCGACAACTTTCCACACAGGGAAAGGCAGATAAATGAAATTGCAAAAATACTAAGCTCAATTATTAACGGGGGAATTGCATCAAATATACTTATATATGGAAAATCCGGATCAGGAAAAACATCCTCAACATTGTATGTTACATCAATGCTCTCCGAGGCTGTTTCAGGAAATTTAAACTCAATTTATATAAACTGTGAAATCTATGATTCACAGTATTCCATACTTATAAATATAATAAACTCAATAAATATTGGTGAAACACAGGTGCCCTCTCTTGGACTTCCACTGGATCGCGTTTATTTTGAATTAATTAGAAGATTAAAAAAATCAGGAAAATATACAATAATAATACTTGATGAAATAGATAAATTAATCCAGAAAAATGGCAGTGATGCACTTTA
Source organism: Acidiplasma cupricumulans (assembly GCF_001402935.1). Lineage (NCBI taxonomy): Archaea > Methanobacteriati > Thermoplasmatota > Thermoplasmata > Thermoplasmatales > Ferroplasmaceae > Acidiplasma > Acidiplasma cupricumulans. The sequence continues at coordinate 4,056 of NZ_LKBH01000196.1, forward strand.
TGTTATACTTAAGGTTATATCTGAGGTTAACGCATCGATTATAGGAATTACAAATGACTCATCATTTGTTAACAGGCTTGATGCCCGGGTCCAGAGCAGGCTTAATCAGGAGAGCATAATATTCCCGCCATACAATGCAATTGAACTAAGGGATATACTCAATTTTAGGGTATCCGGGATTATTAAAAGGGAATTTATAGATGATTCTGCCATTAATTTATGTGCCGCACTTGGTGCACAGGAACATGGAGATGCCAGAAAATCCATAGATTTGTTAAGAATAGCCATAGAGAATGCACTCAGGGAGGGTAGGGATCTGGTAACAGCAGATGATGTATACCGTGCCAGGGATAAATTTGAGATGAATATATTAAAGGAATCAATAAAAACCCTGCCAATACATTCAAAAATGGTACTTTTAAGTGCAGCATTAACACAGGAAACAGACTCAGATCTTACAGTGACCGGTGAAATATATGAAAATTACAAAAACATTAGCACCGAGCTTGGTTTTCAACCATTAACAATGAGAAGAATATCCGATCTTTTAACTGACCTTGAGGACCTTGGCCTTCTCTCAACAAATACCAGAAGCCTTGGGAGATATGGTAGAACCAAATTTATTCGTGTTATGGGGTCCATAGAAAATATAAAATCATACATTATGGAAGATCCGGCATTTATAAACTTCCAGGGTTCCAAAATAGTTAAGCAGACCAAACTGAGAACCAACTTCGACTCATATTTCGACGGGTTAAATGAGAACAATAATAAATAATGAAAATTTTTAATAAACATATGACAATATACAATCATGTTTAAGGTATTCGAAATCTCAAAGGAAAACAGAAATATTATAGACGAGGTTCTTAACGATGATGTTCTTGGCAGGCAATCAGTTCAGTACAAGGATGGCGCAGAATTTGGATATGATTCATCATATATACTTTTGATTGAGGGTTCTCCAGATATTTTTGAGAGGGTAAATTCAATACTCAATGGAAAATCTGAAGAAATTGGCGGGAAAAAGGCCGAAAAAATTTATGAGAAAATAAAGGAGGACGAAAACAATTCAAAGGAAGGCATGGGATTTATTTTTGGATGAAAAATGTTAATTATTACTGGCATGCCGGGTGCCGGCAAGGATGAATTTGTTAAGGTTGCCAGATCCATGGGCTTTGTGGATGTCCACATGGGCAATACTGTGAAAAAATATGCATTAAAAAATAATATTAAGCAGGATGATTCATCAATAGGTAAGTATGCATCAGCAGAGCGTCAGCGTTTTGGCATGGACATATGGGCAAAAAGAACAGCCGAGGACATTAGGGAACCGGACATAACAATAGTTGATGGTTTAAGAAATTGTGAGGAGCTTGAATATTTTAAAAAGCATTTTGATAATATAATAGTTATAGCTGTATTTGCAAATGAATCGGAACGCCTTGAAAGAATCCTTAAACGTGACCGCGAGGATGATGTTAAAAGTCAGGAGGGCCTTCGAAAGAGGGATAGCAGGGAGCTGTCATGGGGCATAGGCAAGGTAATATCACTTGCAGATTACATGATTGTAAATGATTCAACCCTTGATGAATATCATAAAAATGTAGGAATTCTATTGAATGATATTATAAACAGGCACTCTGAAATAAAGAAAAAACTAGTCAAATAATTTTTTTGTGTAATTATATATGGCCTTAAAAAAATATTCACCTGTACCTTTTTCATGCACATGGCCGTCAGGCATCATCTGAAAATTATAGTAAACACGTTCGGGATGTGGCATCAGACCTATTACATTGCCATTTTCGTTTGATATTCCGGCTATGTCCATTACCGAGCCATTGGGATTCCATGGATATCCTGATCCGGTTCCATCAGGATTTGTGTACTTAAATAATATCTGATCATTTTGTAAAACCTCATCAAGTATATTTTCATTTTTGAATAAAACGCGTCCCTCAAGATGTGCCACAGGAACCTGCATTATCCTGTCCCTAAATGCACTTTCAAATATTTTATTTCTGGATGTGTAATTAAAATATGTATACCTGCATTCAAACCTGTTGGATTCATTTACTGCCAGAACCATGGATCTTTCCATTTTATTTCCTGTATCAGGAAGCATGCCAAGCTCACTAAGAACCTGAAATCCATTACATATTCCAAGAATTACCCTGTTTAAATCATTAAATTTCTGGAGGTCTCTTATATATGCCCTTAGCCTCGCGGCAAATATGGCACCCGCCCTGATATAATCACCGGCAGAGAATCCACCCGGTATTAATAAAACATCATAATCCAGAAGATTTTTTCTACCTGAATTTAAATCGAAAATATGTATGTAATCCGGTATAAAGCCAGAACGCTGGAGGGATAAATATGCTTCCTCCTCGTTATTTGTCCCCTCCATTCTGAGGACTCCTGCCCTTAAACCGTCACTTTGCACTTTTTATCTCCTTTGATTTAACTCTAAGACCGGTATAACCGCATTTTCTGCATCTTTCGGCCCTTATTGAGTTCCTTGCGTAGCATCTCATGCATATCTTTTTATTTAATCTTCTCTCTACTGCTTCTGGAAAAGGCATAAAATCACAAGGCTTAATCAAAAAAGAATATTTTAACTTTGTTATAAAAATTTAAAAAAGTTATTTTTATCTTTCAAGCTTCATTTCACTCTTTGCACCCTTATCCTCTATGTTCTTAAATCTGGGTGCAAGTTTTTCAAGTATTCTTGGAAGTGCTGTATATTCCATGTCCTCATCAGGAAGCCTGTGAGGCTCAAATACGCCCATCTTCCTTATGTAGTTTGCCATCTGAAGGGCCTCTGTTCTTGCAAAGTCAAATGCAACATCGTTAAACATATCTACAGGCCCATGAAGCTTTCCATCCTTTAATACAAAGCCCATGGCAGCAACCCTTGGTGGACCATCAAATCTGGTCATCATTGAGTTATTTAATCCAACAGGCATTATGGGTCCATTAAATGATCCACGCATCCAGCCTGATACAAGATATGAGTTTGCAAATGGTTCAAGTGCCTCACCTGATGCAGGAAGACCGGACTGTATTCTCACTATGCCCGCTGGGTCATCCTTTCCCACGTATTCACCGGCTATAAATGATAATTTATCAGTGGTTATAACTGCAACATTTTCGTCCGGGAGCTTGCTGTGTGTTTCCTTTGTAAATACCCTTTTAATTACATATTTCCCCTTTGAACCTATAAGTGCAAGGAGATCATATGTATCCTCGGGCAGGGACATTATTACCTTCTTTCCGTTGTATATATCCCAGACCTCAAATTTGAATCCCATGTGCATATTCGGGTCTATTACCAAACCCGGGGTGTTAAAAGGATCCCCAAACATTTTATATATTGGGTAATTAAATGCTCCAGGCTCTGTCTTATCCATCATGTAAACTATGAATGGCTCTGCCTTTCTTGGTGTAATTTCAAGTTCTGCGACTCCGGGTCCCATGCCCTTTATATTTCCTGAAAATGCATCCTTTAGCAAGTCCTGACCGGCACCATACAAGCCCGCCTCCTTTGCCACCTCTGTACCGGCCTTGAAGGCGTTCCATGCGAGTTCATGTATTTCAGGGTTATCAGCACCCATTTTATGTACCATGGTTATCTGTATGTCATCACCTATATGTGATATATGGTAATCAGAAATAAGAGATTCCCCATTTTCCTTTATATATTTATCAACAGCATTAACCACCGGCTCATATACAACAGTGTGCCCTGGTAAGCTTCCAATATCTGCCTTTATATGTGATATGGTTGTCTTCATGCTTAATATATTGTTAACATACTTATTAAATTTTTTGTTATAAATCGTAACTGTTTTTAAATAAATATTCAGTGCATTTTCCCATTTATAAAAAAATACTAAAAACTTTAATTATATTTTATAGCATTTTTGCATAATTAATGCTGATGGCAATGCCGGATTCCTTTATTATTCTTGCAATGAAGCCATTAACACGGTAATTAAAAAAATCACCGAAATAATAATTGCCAACCCTTATAATGTTTGCAAAATTATTCGGCTTATATTCCAAATCCTCACCCATGGCATTTGCCATGGCCCTTATGCCTGATGACCTTGCTATAATTGCAGACATGGGTGTGAATGTGTTTTTAATGGCCATGGAATCACCGCATGCATAAACATCATCATAATCAACAGATCTTAAATAACTATCAACAACAATTTTTGAATTTAGGGTTGTTATGTCAAGATCATTAAGCAGTAAATTTCCAGTGAGCCCTCCTGCAAAAACAGAAACATCAGATTTAAAATCACCAGCATCGGTAATTATGGAATCTTTTTTAACCTCAATAACCTTTGTGTTAAAAAGAACATCAACACCGAGTTCAGAAAGTTTTTTTAAGGCTATTTCATGATATTCATTCTTTAAGCCCTGCAATAATCTTTTTCCCGCCTCTATTATTTTTATATTCACTCCATGTAACGACCCTGCAAGTTCTACACCCAAGTAGCCGCCGCCTATTATTGTAAGATTTTTTGCATTCTTAATTGAATCTCTCAATTTAATGGCATCACTGAGCTGGGCCATTGGGTATATGTACTGTTTACCCTTTAAAAATGAATAATTCTGTGATTTTCCAAGAGCAACTATTAACTTATCGTATCCAATTTTTCTTTTTTTTGTAATCACCTTCCTATTTTTAAAATCTATATCCATAACCTCATCATATACATCTGCATTTCTTTTTATTACAGCAAATTTTTGATCCATGCCCGAGGCAACATCAATTAACCTTGGAAATACAGTCATTAATTCAGATTTTTCAACAAGCATGGCATCCCTGTTATAAGTTTTCGCGGCCACGCCCGCTATGCCTCCACCAATAATTACAATTTTTTCCATAAACGGTAAATCAGAAAGCATTAATAATTTCTTTTAATGTCTGGTATACATCCACAGATTTTTCTATAACTGTACCTGTAACTATTATATCCGCACCGGCAGATAAAACATCATGGGCGGATTCATAATCCCTGATGCCACCACCAACTATTAACGGAATTTTAACCTCCCTTTTAATCCTTGATATTACATTTTCAGAAACATGTGTTGGTGAACCAGAACCCGATTCAAGGTAAAGCAATTTAAATCCAAACATCTCTGCGGCCAGTGCATAGGAAAGTGCTGTCATTTCATCATCCCTTTTTATAAGCATGGCATTTCCAACACGCCCAACAGTCATGCCCGGGTCAAAGATCAAATATCCCATTGAAATTGTTTCAATACCAAGTTTTTTAAGTATTATTGATGACCTTACCTGATGGCCAATTAAGAATTCATTGCTCTGGGAATTCATCAGCATCATATAATAAATGGCATCGGCCTTCTTGCTTATGCTCTCACTGGAACCAGGGAATATTATTATTTTTTTATCTGTTACCTTTTTAATTTCTTCAATTGTTTTGTCAATTAATGCTGGATAAACCTTTGTAGACCCGCCTATCATAAAAAAATCTGTTCCAGCCTTATCAGCCTTCTGTGCAATACTTACTGCCTTTTCAACATTTTGTGAGGCGGGATCTATTAATGTCATATGCACCTTTTTGCTTTTTAATTTTTCAAGTATTTCTGAATAAACGCTCAATTAATACCACCCAGGAGAAATGAAAACATGCCGAATATCATGGCTATTTTAGACACCTTTTGACCCTCTGATACACTTTTTCTCATTATAACCACACTGTATATAAATATAAAGTCATCTATAATAACTGCATATAAATAGTACACAGAAAGAATTTTAATAAGATATGGAACAGCAGATATTGATACTGTTATTCCAACAAAAACAGTGGATAATATTTTTGCATTCCTTATACCATATTTTTTTGGAAATGTCATTCTGTCCTGATCTCCCTTTATATCCTCTATGTCCTTCATAATTTCCCTTGAAAAATTTGAAAAAAATGCTAGCAAAAAAAGAAGTGTCATTTTTAGTAATGAATCTGTTATTACACCACCAAATAAAAAAATCATGCCTATCAGGAGGCTTATGGTAAAATTTCCTGTCAGTCCAAGTTTTTTGGTTTTAAACTCATAACTTACCAGAAGCATTTCTGCAATAAAAACTATAAGCGATATTTTATATGATATAAATGATGATACAATTATTGCAATGACAAAAATTATAATAGACACGATCAGTGCAGATTGCCTTGTAATTTTTCCAGATGGCAATGGCCTGTCAGGGTGATTAATCTTATCTGTGTTGAGATCACTTATATCATTTATAATATTCCCGGCACCTGTTACGAGGAATACACTTATTGCCCCAAGTGTTAGTGGTACCAAAAATTTATAAAACATAACATTTACAGCTATAAATCCGATAATATATATTGAAAAAAATCCCATTAAAGCGTTAACAGGTCTTAATATCCTTATCCATGGATTCATTTAATGGTTATGCCTAACTATATGAAATATTTTATTATGCTCTTATTTATTTTAACATGTAACTAATATATAAAAAATAACATTTATTATATTTAATGTAATTACTATTCAATGAATGACCCGGCATCAAAATATTTTAAGTGCACAGATCGGGAAAGAGCCATATTTGAGGCCGGGATAAAACTTGGCGCCATATATCATCAGTATACAGGCATTCCGGTAAATGAATCAAACATTGAATATATCCAGAAGGCAATAGAAAGCGCTACAATGTTACAGCCCTTTGTGGAAAATGTAAAAGTAAAAATAAATCTAAATGCAGAAAATGATACTAAATTCAATTATAAATCTTTAAACGGTACCATGCTTGAGGTCGACCTGACTGTGAATTATAACGGCAGCACTGCAAGGGCAAAAATGAAATATTTAAGGGATTTAAATTATCCGCTAATGTATCTGGAGGAATAAATATGGGAATAAAGGTTGGTATAACAGGGCCGGTTGGCTCCATAAAAAGTGAGGCGCTGGCAAAGGTTATGGAAATGCTTCAGAATGATGGCAAGGTTATTGAGGGCACCCTCATGTCTGAAAAATCTGAGCATGGTAAATTATACAGTTATTTTATTACTGATATACTTACAAAGAAAAAAATAGAATTTGCAAGGTATGACCTTGTATCAAGGGTAAAGGTGGACAAGCTGGGTGTTGATACAAAGGCCCTTGAGGAGCTCCTGATACCATCTCTTGAAAAGGCCCTTGAGGAGGCAGATATAATAGTTATTGATGAACTTGGAAAGATAGAAAATGCTACTAAAAATATAAAAAATGAAATAGAAAAGGTAATGAAATCGGAAAAAGAAATTATCATAACGCTTCATAAAAAATCAAGAAATCCCGTGTTACAGGAGTTCAGGGCATATGAGAGCGTCAGGGTCTTTGATATAACACCAATAAATAAAAATATACTTCCATTTAAAATAGTTAAGGTGCTTAATGGAGAGGAAGAATCAATTTAAATTAATACATGAGGGTGCAGTACAATTAAGGGTTCCATTAAATTATAATCTTAAGGGCCCGGGCACAGCACAGTCCGGGTTTTATAATGCATCACAGAAATTAAACAGGGATATTACATTATCATTTCTTAAAACATTTAAGCCACGCCTGGCCCTGGATGCATTTGGCGGAACCGGGGTCCGTGGGATCCGTTTTCTAAAGGAGGCTGGGATTAAAACAGTGATAACTGAATTAAACCGTGAATCCTTTGACATTATTAATCAGAATGCCCTATTAAATGGTGAAGACCCAGAGGTAATTAATGCAGACTTTAGATGTGTTATAAATAAATACCTTTTTGATTACATAGATATTGATCCATATGGGTCTGTAATACCATATATTGGCGATGCAATCATGGCAGTAAAAAACAGGGGATATATAGGTATTACAGCAACTGATTTAACAGCCCTAACAGGATCAATGCCACAAAAAACCTTAAGGAGATATAATGCATATATAAACAATGATGCATACAGGCACGAGTCCGGAATCAGGCTTCTCATAGCCAGTTTTGTCAGGGCTGCTGCTGCACAAGATAAAGGTGCCTTTCCCTTAATTTCATTGTGGCACTCTCATTATTATAGAATAATTTTTAAAATATACTCATCAGCAAATAAGGCAGATGAGGCACTGGCATATATAGGTAAAATAAATAAGAATAAATCAATATCAGATATATACATGGATATGGATGAGGGGCCATTGTGGCTTGGCCACATTCACGGTATTGATTTTAACAGCCTTATAAGAATTGACAGCCCTGACTCAGAGTACCTTAAAATTCTGGACAGAATGAAAAATGATGATTTATCATTAATGTTCTTAAATCTTCCTGATATATTTAGGGCAAAAAAGATTAATTCAATAAAAATGGAGGACGCCATAAGAATACTGAATGATAATAATATAAGGGCCGGCCGGACACAGTTTTCAGATACCGGCATAAAGGCCGATGCAGATCTAAGGGATTTACCAGAACTATTGATTTCTTAAGATGTTCTTTTCCTTTTCAAGGACAAACTGTCTTACATCTATATTATTGTCTGATAATACTGTAATAATTGCAGTTTCAATATCTATGTACCTCATATTTTTGATGAGTTCCTTTGCACGCACAATTGCCTCCTTTTTTGTCATTCTGCCTGATGAAGCCGCCGTATCAAGAAGCCTGTCTATCAATGGTCTTTCACCGGAATCCATGAAAAGCCTGTCAGGGTCAACGGTAAAATCCAGTGGAACTATTACACCATCGGAGTTAAAATTTGGTACATACTTTCCATTTTTTTCCACAAGAAGTTTATCTTTTAAACAGCCCTCTATAAACCTGTCTATTAAATCTGGGGGTATTAAAGCCCTTTTAAATGATAATGATGTTAAAAAATCGTTTTTTGTGTAGCCCTCCAGTTTTTTGGCTGCCACTATGGCAATTAATTTTCTGGCATCGTCCTTATTCATTATATGATAATAATATTATTTTATTAATGTTTATCCTGTAAAATATCTATATCCCTTTTTATCATGTTTATTACATTTTTTATGGTTTCCTGAACCATATTTTTATCATTGCCTGATGCGGATACCTCAATTTCAAGAACCGGCGATTTAATCTCATTGCCCTTTGGGTGTGTCTTTATATAAACCATATCACCATAATCTTTCATCAAATTTTTTATATACGGTGCCAGGGAGCTTTCCATAATTCCATTTACGGTAAAGGATTCGTCAAGATAAACATAATTTTTTATTCTTATTTTCTCAATAAAGTTGTTCATTATTGATTCAACCTCCCTGGGAACCCCTGGAAGGATAATGTACTTTTTATTATCAATTTCCATGTACACTCCGGGGGCCGTGCCAGCATCATTTTTAAGTGGTATTGACCCCTCAGGAATTATTGCCATTTTCTCTCTTTCAGGGGTTATCTTATCAAATTTATTTTTTATCATGTTAAATGCAGTTTCATTAAGCTTTAAATTAAGGTTAAATGCCCTTGCAAAACCAGTTAATGTCATATCATCATAGGTTGGTCCTAGACCTCCGGATGATATAATAAGATCACCATAGGCGGCAGCATTTCTGAATGCAGCTGCTATTGCATCGAGATTGTCTGGAACTATAATGCCGAGTGATACATTATATCCAGAAAATGTAAGCAGCTTGCCTATAAATGAAAAATTTGTATTAACTGTCCTCCCCTTCAAAATTTCATTGCCTATTGTAATTATAACAGCCTTCATAAATTATTATTATAATAAAATATATAATTGTATAGTAAATTCATTGGGGTATAAAATAAATAAATTCTGCCATCTGATACCATTGTACATACCAGTATGTCAAAATTGAATATTTTAATTAATTTGCCTGAATAAGAGATAACATTCCACAGATTAAATATGCCCTATTGCTGCATATTCCTGAAAATTGAATCATATATATTTTCTTCCTTTTTATTATCGTCCCTTTCATTTGCTATTTTTTTTATTTTTTCCGAGTCTATATACCACTGATTTATCCTCCATGTTTTTCCCTTTATTATGGATATTTCCTCCCTGTGCGTTGAAAGTATGCCGCTTTCCTCTAAATTATAAAAAACATCACGTTCTGATGGTGATAGCACATTGTCCAGTACATAATCGTCATAACCGAAAAATGATAATATAAAATCGCATAGATCCTCCACATCCCTGCTGGACATGCCCTTTTTACCATATATGTTGTCCAGCGCCTTTAATAATTCATTTCTATTTACGGTCATGATAATATCCATTATTATTTACTAAATAAACATTTGCAAAAAAATTTAAATTTTTTTAATCCTATTTATTATTTTCTGGTTTCAAAAAATTTATTATTTGAATTTTTGTATTCTCATATGGTAATATATAGAAATCTTTATATATTGCATCTGAAAAGTTTTCATCATATTTTCTTTTCTCATCGTTTAAAATATAACCGTTACCGGAAATTATTTTTATTATACCACCATCATGAATTTGTATTTTGCTCCCCTTTCTGATAAAATACTCTAAAATGGATACACTGTCCGAGTTGAAAATTTTTTTAATGTATCCAAAACTTTCATCGTGCCTGTTCATATATTCCTTTCTGATGGCCTCAAGATCCTTTTCACTGTCTATCCCCATCCAGAGGGAATCATCCTTATACACACCAAGGTTATCAGAGGCAACAAGTGCAGGAAATACTGACTTTTCAATATCCTTTTCAATATAATCCCTTTTAAATAATTCAAAAACATTCTTTTTAATATAGTATATGCCAGCATTTATATAATAATTCAGCTCGGGTTTTTCCTTAAAATTAAATGCCCTGTCTCCGGCAAATTCAACTATGCCGTAGGGGCTTTTCATTTTCGTTATGTACATAATCATGCCATAATTTTTATTCCTTGAATAATCTATAAAATTATTAAGGTCTATATCAGATACTGTATCACCATTTCTGAGTATTATATCCTCATTTACATTTTCTAGTAAATTTTGTATTGAATATAATGTTCCCATGGGCTTTTCCTCCCTTAAATAATGAATATTAACATCCTTAAAATCCCTATATCTATCCTCTATTTTATCACCGAGATATCCTGAAAGAACATAAACATCATTAATTCCAGCATTTTTAAAATCAAAGAGCTGCCTGTCCATTATGGTATAATTATCCTTAAGTTCAATAAGCGCCTTCGGAATTCTATCAGTCAGGGGCTTAAGCCGTTTTCCGTATCCTCCTGCAAGTATTGCTCCTATCATTATTGGGGATGGATAAACTATATATTGTTTTTTCCGTACTATTATTTTAATATTTAATGATTCATGCTAATTTATTTGCCCGATAAAGTTTATTTTAAATACATAAAATTATAACATAAAATATGTACGGTAAAAATGAATTATTATACGATATAAAAATGCTTCAGGAGGCCAAAACTGAAGAAAATATAAACCTAATCGTTGAAAGGATAAGACGCGGAATAGAAAACAGTGATAAAAAAATTATTCTGGATTTATATGAAACCATACCTGAAAATTTAATGAAATATTTCCGGGATTTATTTCCATTCTGTTAATGCGCCCCTGGCGGAAATATTATATTATCAAATTCCAGATATTTTTTTTCATCGAATCTTAACAGGTCCGGGTTAATATGCCTCTGAACTGCCATGAAATATGCAAGATAATAAAGGGGCACAATGTTTAATACAGGATTAAGGTAAATATCATTAAATCCATCTATGTTTATGTTAAAATCACCACTGCCATTTAATGTCAGTGTTTTTGTCCCGGTTACCCTGCATGCCCTTACTATCTGGTTCATTCTTTCATTGTTATAGCCATCGCCAATGAGGATTAGCAACGATTTATCATCTATAATTGATGTGCATCCATGGTTGAATTCCTCAAGCTCTATGCCCTCTGCATGTATGTGTGTTGCCTCTTTTATTTTCTGTGCAGATTCCCTTGCCACAGGATAGTTGGGGCCTGATCCCAGCACGAATATTGTATTTATATCATTGAGCTGCCCTGCAATATCCATAACCGGTTTTTCCATATCTGAAACAAGATTTATTATTTTTTTTATTATTTCCTTAATTCCCACATCAATGCCTGCATAGTTCTGTGCTATATACATTGATGCGATTGCATTGTCAAAAAATGCCTTGGTATTGCACAGTGAAAGATCAGGAGATTTTATAATTACTGTTTTGTCTGTTATATTCCCTATTGTTGTATTTTCATAATGTGTTATTCCAACAGTAAATGCATATTTTTTCATATAACTTAGTGCATCCATGGTTGATTTTGTTTTTCCGCTGTGTGAAATTCCTATAACAGTCCCCTTTGAAAGGCCGGAATAATTAAGAAGTTCATATGCCTGTATAACCCTGTAATTAACATCCAGTTTATTAAGGAACTGAGAGCCTATATACTCACTGTGATATGCAGTACCATTTCCGGTAAATACAAGCGGTGATTTTATAATATCATAATCAAATTTTTCCATCTCCCTTACAGTTTCATTAAGCCCATTGGGAATATCCTTTATCATATCATACATAAAATATGGATGCTTATTCCGTTTTTCAGGTATTTCATCTGTCATTGGATTTATAATGCATTTATATTATTTATTTTTATATTCAGTTTATTTTTACATTGTTAACATCGCTTATTATATGCCCGTTTGAATATTCTGCTATTAAATTATTATATGTTGGTAAGAATCCATTTTCGCCATTTATTATATAAAGCCTTGAAACATTCTTTAATTTTTTGGATATATCAATAATATCATCCTTCATATTTCCGGGTGGATAATTTCCGCGACCATCTGTAAAAAGTACTGAAACTGTTTTTTCACCAGAATATGCTGACGTTTTATATATCTGTTTTAAGCCCTCTAAAAGGGGTGTTTTCCCTGAACTTTTTATGGATTTAAGCCTCTGGTTGAGGACCGTGAAATTTCTGGAAAAGTTCATTAATACTCTGGCGCCTGTGCCTGAAAACGATATTAGTGCAACCCTGCTTCTTGTAATATAAGCCTTTTTAAATAAAAGTTTTGACAGCTCTAGTGCATTTCCTATCCTTCTTTTAAAACCCATGGACGTGCTTGAGTCAATTGCTATTATAACCGGGACGGCACCACCGGAATAACCCTCCCTCAGGACAATATCCGATGCCTGCATCTTTTTATGATTATTGATTTTCATGGATACCATGGACGAATAAAGATCAAGGTGATTCCCGTTTTTATGTCCTGTTCTTATAAAATTTCCAGATTTTGCATTTCTTCCGCTCTTTTTAATAATCTCATTTCTTAATTTCATATCTATTCTGGGATTCTCAATATTATTTAGGGTATCATCCCCTGTGGAATTATTTTTTTTTACCGGCATTTTTTCATCATTATTTATATCATTATTGTTCATATCCTCATTTATATTCTCATTTTTATTGCCCTGATTTTGACCGGTATTGTTAAGTTCCCTTTCCATGTTGCTTTTTTCATCATCGTTGATTCTATGCCTTAGTGCAAATTCAAGTGCCTTCCTTGCATCCTCCATTGTAACATTTTTATTACCATTATATGCTGCTATTGCCCTTGCCGCCTTAACCGCAGATATCATGGCCCTGTTACCCATATGATATTTCAATATAACATCAGCCATATATTTCTCTATATCATCGGGTATGATTACATATCTAAGAGCATTTCTTGCCCTCACTATTCTTTCTCTTAAAATTTCATCATCCTGATCATATTTGCTTATAAATTCCACCGGATTGTGATCAAATTCATCAACCCTGTTTGCAATCTCAATTAGCTCTTCTGCGCTTGATGGCAGTTTTCCCTCAGCTGAAATACCAAATCTGTCAAGAAGCTGTGGTCTGAGCTCTCCCTCCTCAGGATTCATTGTACCAACCAAAATGAATCTCGCAGGATGTATATATGAGACGCCATCCCTTTCAACAGTATTTATGCCTGATGCGGCTGAGTCCAGTATTGCGTCTGCTATGGAATCATCAAGCAGATTTACCTCATCTATGTATAAAATTCCATTGTTTGCCTCACCAAGCAGCCCCTCTCTGAAATTAACCCTTCCTGAAATGGCAGAATTTATATCTATTGATCCAACAACACGATCAAGTGTTGAACTTATTGGTAAGGTTATTACAGGCACTGATTTCTTCACTATCTCGGCAGAATTATTATCTATCTTTTCACGGCATTCATCACAAAGATTTTCAGAATTTAATGTGCAGTTGAACCTGCACCCTCTTATTGAATCCATTTCTGGCAGTATATTTGAAAGCGATCTTACCATTGTTGATTTTGCAATGCCCTTTGGACCTGTGATTAAAATTCCACCTATTTTCGGGTCAATTGCATTGATAATTAATCCAAGCTTTATATCATCATTTCCAAGAATTGCAGAAAATGGGAAGTAGTTAATTTTCATTCACTCTCACCCTCCATTTCAATATAGGCATTATCAAGTTTTTCCCTCATATCCTCAGATGCATTCCAGATGCCCCTCTTATATGCCTCTATCATTCTGGATGTTATCTCACTTAATGCCCATGGATTTTCCCTTTTAAACCATTCCTTCATTTCATTGTTTAAAATGAATTTTTCGGCTATATTATTAAAAATTGCATCATTTACCATTTTGGTTGTGGCCGCCCAGCCATACAGGTGCTCTATTTTTTTGAGCATTTCCGTGGCACCCCTGTATCCAAAGTTTTTCTGTGCATTAATCCATTTATCATTTAAGAGCTTCCCTATTGCCGTCCTTTCTATTTCCTCCTTCATTGTCCTTACCTGCGGGCGCGATGGATTGAATGTATCCTCAAACATAAGATTTGGGCTTGAACCATACTTTTTTGCCATTAAATAAAATCCGCCTGCATATGAATAGTTGCATGAATCGTCGTTTATATCTATCTCATCAATCTCCCTCTTATGTATAATTGTATCTATATTTTTTGATACCAGTGAAAGCTCATTTTTTGCCTCCCTTCCAAAGTTATTCTTACCATATGAATACCCCATCCACTCTATAAACACATCTGCAAGGTCATTTTCATTCTTCCATTTTGATGATTCCACCGCATTGCTCACACCGGACCCGTAGGACCCTGGTTTAGATGAAAAAATTCTCATTAAATGGCCGTACTCCCTGTAATGTTTTTTAATGTAATTATCCTCCTCAGACTCATCAAGTTCGGCAACCTTCCTAATTGCTGTATCTATAAGCTCAATAATATTAAATAGATTATCCCTGACTATTCCGCTTGATTCAATGACAACATCTATTCTTGGCCTCTGAAGTTTTTCCATTGGTATAACCCTAACATCGGAAACCTTCTTTGAACCCTCCTGCCATATGGGCTCAACACCAATGGTAAATAAAATCTGTGATATGAGCTCCCCATCCGATCTGTATGCATCTGTTGACCAGAGCACAAAACCCACTGTCTCTGGAAATTTATTATTCTTCTTATATTCGGCTTCTATTAGTTTATTTGCAAGTATAACGCCAACCTGCCACGCTGACTGGCTTGGAATCTTAAATGGGTCCACAGCATAAAAGTTCCTGCCAGATGGTAAAACATCATATCTTCCACGTGCGAGGGAGCCAGACAGGCCGGATGGTATAAATTCTCCATTGAGTGCCTTTAGAAGATTATTTTCCTCATTTTTTGATGAAAATTTTAGATTATTTATAATGCCTCTTTCAAGTTCTGGAATATCATTGTTATGATTTATATATTCCTTTATCATTTTAACCGCTGCATCCTTTCCATGCATTGATATTAATGAGTGTTCATCAAATCTTGTGGCAGTTGCAACATAATCAGGCAGATCATCGTTATTAACCTCCTGGGCATATACATAGAGACCGTGGGTTATTACAGAATCCTTGAAAAGATTTATTCTGTGTTCTATTTCATGTGTGGCCTTATGTGCGTCATCAAAGTCTATGCTTAAACCTATTTTGCTGGCAAGATTTTTTATATCCCTTAAAATTAAATCCTCTCTTGCATTATTTTCTGATTTTTCAGACTCCTCATAATCATCTATTAATTCCTCAAGCTTATTAATTTCATCAGGTACCTCATCATAGGATGTTGGTGGCGTTATATAATCTAAAAGTACTGCATAGCTCCTGCGCTTTGCTATTATACCCTCACCAGGAACATTTGTAGAATAAAGATATATATTCGGCATGGTACCTATGGAAATTTCTGGGAAGCATGAGGGTGAGAGGCCGAGACCCTTTCCGGGTGTAAATTCAAGTGTTCCGTGAGTACCAACATGAATTATGGCATCCGCACCAAATTTTGTTTCTATCCATTTATAAAATGCAAGCCAGTAATGCGTAATTGGTGTTTCAGAATCATGTATGGTTCTTATGCTGTTATCATCATCTGAAAACGTTATTCTTTTTGGCTGTATGCCTATAAAAATATTTCCAGAGAGAAGCCCCGGTATGTAAAATTGTGAATTTAATACCATGTAATCCCTGTTCCAGTTTATATTTCCCCAGCGGTTGATTATTGCCTTTCTTGAATCCTCGGGTATTGAATTAAAAATTTTGGAATATTCATCAGAGTTTATGGTATCGACAGCACCTTTTCTATCTATTATGTTTTCAATTGATGTCCATTTACCCTCAGGGATGGCCTTTTTCCTTAATATTTCCTGTATAAGATCCTCGCCATTTTCAGGTACATAATCCAGAGAGAAGCCAGAGTTTTTAAGTATTTTCATTATATTGGCAACAGAATTTAATGTATCAAGGCCTGTTGCAGTGCCTATATTTGCCTCAAGGTCCTTAAAAGATGAACCTGAATGGAGTATAATTGCTATTTTTTTATCACCGTTATTTTTATATTTTAAATTAACCCACTTTTTTATTCTATTTGCCATATAATTTATCTGCTCATATACCGGGGATAATTCCCTGTAAACTGTTCCCTTTTCAGAAATTTTTTTAATAACGCCAACAAGTATCGGTTCTATTGTACCATCTATTTCTGGAAGCATGGCGCTCATTATGGAGCTTACAACATCAAGTCCTGATGAATCTATCCATTCCTTGTATTCTTTATAATAATATATAAGGCCCTGAAAAACAGGTACATTTAAATTTAACAGCGTATTTTTTTCCTCACCCTTAATAAGAGAAAATGAAAGAAGATTTATGACGGCATCAACATTTACCCTGCCATTTTCATAAAAATATTCATTAATGCATTCCTCAGCACTTTTTATGTTTTTGGAGGAATCACCAAAACCATTTGTAAAAACTGGAATGCTTGAAATACCCCTTTCATCAAGTTTTTTTATGATTTCATCAACTATTTTTGTATCCCCATCCACCCAAGCGGTTCTATAAAATAGTATTCCAACCCTTTTGTTATATTTATTTAGGTTTAAGTTTTTGGGCCTGTATATGCCGGAAAATGGCAGCGGATCCGGATCATTATAACTGTTTTTTTCAAAAAAGCTCTGTACATACAAAACAAGATTTTTTATATTGTTATAACCACCATAAAAGTAATATAAACTAACCTTTTCAACAATTTTAGGATCAACATTGGAATATTTGCTTAATATGGGGTCTATTGCTATTACATACTTTTTATTACCAATTATTTTTTCAAGCTTTTCAAGTATGCTGCTGTATATATTCTCCCCGGAAAAATGATGTATAAAAAGTGCATCTGCATCCCTGACAAAATTAAGAAAATCATCATCTATTGGATCAAGCCGGGGGTATTTTATTCTAACATCATTTCCAGTTTCCTCACCCGCCCTCAGGAATGATTTTACCACGGAACCATTCCAGCCAATTAATACAGCAAACTTCATAAAAGTAAAGTATATTTTAGTATTTAACAATTTTTTACTGTTTTTTTATTATGCATGAATATATTTTATACCTAATGCAGTCCATGTAGCGGTCATGATGATTTCCGCGATTTCTGGCTATATAGTCAAGAACATCCTCATTTTGCAGGAAATTGTTTGGGTCTCCCTGAATTAATTCAGCTATATCAGAACCGCTGACATTTTTTGATGATTTATATTTTTTAAGGATGCCGTCAAGGTATGGATCTGTTTCTATTATCCACCTTTTTATTATCTTTTCAATTTCTTCCCTCTTAATTCCTGTATTTTTTGCTATATACTTAACTGGTTTATTTTTGCACCTGAAGCTGGCAATTATTTCCTCATCCTTTCTGGCCATTATAAAACAATATGTAATAATTATAATTAAAGTTAAATCAAATCATAAAAGCTCTTATAATGAAGTTTTATGTACCCTTATGAATTTTTATAATATATTTGAAAATGAACAGCAAATTCGTAAATTTTAATTATTATTACGCTTTCAATAAAACATGGATTCCATAGATAAGGAAATTAAGGAAATTTATATTCAGAACTCACATTTTAGGAATAAAAAATATTTTGCTCTTTATCTTGGTATATCAATCTCTATCGATTTGATAATATTCCTTATTTCTGTCATTACCGCATCATTTTTCATGAAAATGTTGTTTGACGTAGTTTCTGGCATTTCAATGACCTTTTTCTTTTTATGGTTTATTCACAATATAAGAAAGGAGTCTGAATGATGTGATTAAATAAAAAATAAAAAAAGGTTAAATAAAACTAAACAATTATGTTACACAAATTGCCCCGATAGTGTAGCGGCCTATCATACAGGCCTGTCGAGCCTGTGACGTGGGTTCAAATCCCGCTCGGGGCGCTTCTATAAATGTTAAAATCCCTGTAATACATATGTAGGAATATCTTAATCCTATTTATATACTCATGATCCTGATTTTATAATATAAAAATAGCATTATATAATTTGATGATTATAATTAATAAAAAATTAGATCGGAA